>NZ_JAFNJD010000037.1:0-47457 GCF_017368415.1 Shewanella sp. 4t3-1-2LB | reverse complement strand
CAAGAAAAATATCATCTCTATTAACATTATGATTAATTGTCGGGATATACCAGGAAGCATATTTTAATTATATTTCTTTAGCTAATAAAGGGAAATAAGATGATCACCAGACGAGGAATGCTGAAAGGTAGCATGGGAGTTGCTGTAGGTACAGTATACAGTGGTACTCTCGTCAGCTTTTTGACAGGTTGCGGTAGCGACAATAATGATAATGGCAACGGCGAAGTCGTTGTTATGCCAGGCGGATTAATGGTTGTAAACCCAATACTATGTGTTGGTTGCCGACGCTGTGAAGCCGCTTGCGGCTGGAACCATGAAGGCGATTGCGGACCAACAATTGCCAGGGTAAAGGTCGCTCATAATATGAACTATGGCCCACATGGCGTTCAATCAAATTATTATGAACAACGTGGTGAAAGCGGCGATTTTACTCTGGTGCCGCAAACTTGCCATCAATGTAATGTCTGTATGGAAGTGTGTCCACAAAAGGCTATTTCAATTAATGAAAAAACTGGTGCAAGAGAAGTGGATGAATCACTTTGCGTCGGTTGTGGTTATTGTGCAGACAAATGTCCACAGCAAACAATTAAAGTTGTTCGCAGTAAAATGAAATCCGTTAAATGTGACTTGTGTCAGGGTGAACCTAATTGTGCTCAAGTGTGTACTACTGGTGCAATTAAATTTTATACCTGGGAAGAAGCAGAAGAAGCATTGGAAATATATAACAACTATACCGGTTTGGTCGGATAAGAGGTAAAGCAAATGGCTATGAATTACGGCGGATGGGCTGGTAAAGTTTTATGGGTAAATTTAACCACCAGCGAAATTTGGACCGAGCCCACAGAAAAATATCTCGATTATCTTGGCGGTTCTGGTATTGGATATAAAATTTTGTGGGACCACCATGTTGACGGACAATTAGGCACGGATCCTGAAAATGTGATCGTTTATTCAATTGGACCTTTAACCGGCTCTGGGGTTATCTGTTCAGGACGTATGACGGTCACCTCAAGAAGTCCTGCTACACCGGGACATCTGATTACCGATGGTCACGTTGGTGGACACATTGGCCCAGAATTTAAATATGCTGGTTATGATGCCTTGGCGGTTATTGGTAAAGCGAATTCACCAGTGTGGATCCGTATTGAAGACGATAAAGTCAGTATTGAATCAGCTACTGCTATTTGGGGAAAGGGGACTTTTGATAGTAACGCTGAATTGACTAAGTTGATGGGGCAGGACGCTCAGGTATTTTCTATCGGTCAAGCGGGTGAAAATTTGGTGCCCATGTCCGGTTTTATGACTCCAGGTGGTCATGCGGCAGGTGGTCATGGTGCCGTCATGGGGTCGAAGAATCTGAAAGGTGTGGGGGTTCATGGTACAGGCACCTGTACCATCAAAGCTTCTCGCGATGAAATGCGGGCGTTGGATGACCATATTCTCGGCATTATCGGTTCCAACAACAATAACGTGGTACCGTCTACTCCGCAGTCTTGGGCTGAATACTATAGTTCTGGCAGTCGTTGGAAAGCTCGTGATGAAATTAAATGGGGGGCCGCGGACGAACCTGTAGAACTGGGGGAAGTTGCTTGGAATGAGCGGAATCGTATTGGTTACCGCTGCTCAATGGCCGAAATGTATGTTGGGGTGGAATACACCAACAAGTGGTTAAAACGCATGGGCGGCTGCCATGCATGCCCAATTCGCTGCTATTGCGAAATGAAAGTGCCTGAATTAAAGAGCCGCTTCAAATTCAAATCTGAATACATTACCAACACTTGCGGTGGTTTCATTTGGGGCAACTATTTGATGCCAACAACCGCAGGGACAGAACAGTATGCACTGACAGCGACTGCGGGTGCATATTTACGTGATGACTACGGTATTTTTTCTGGGTACGGGCTGACTCACCATATCTTTAAAGATATGAAAAAGGCCGATCTGTTTAAGCATCTGCTGTCAGCGGAGGAGTTCGCGGATGTTCCTTGGGAGCAATGGGACAATAACGAACCTGAATTCTTGGTTGATTTGTATAAACGTGTTGCTTTCCCTGACAGTTACCCTCATGAAAACGCGCTGGGCCGTATGATGGGCGATCCCGTTTCCTATATTGATATTTGGAAATTGGATGGTACTAATCCGGTGATCGATAACTGGAATATCTATGCAGAGAGCAATGTGCATTTGTTCAACCGTAGCATGCGCCATGCTCTGCACCATGCCAGTGAATGTGCTAGCCAGGTGGGTACGTTGATCAACGTTATCTTTAACCGTGATCCAATGTGCCACTCTCATATCAACGTGGTTAATGGTGGTTTACCTTACGATATTCTGGCAGAAGTATGCG
Organism: Shewanella sp. 4t3-1-2LB; assembly: GCF_017368415.1. Taxonomy (NCBI): domain Bacteria; kingdom Pseudomonadati; phylum Pseudomonadota; class Gammaproteobacteria; order Alteromonadales; family Shewanellaceae; genus Shewanella; species Shewanella sp. 4t3-1-2LB. Next base: position 45,110 of record NZ_JAFNJD010000037.1, on the reverse strand, counting down.
CAGAAAAATTTGGTGAAGGTGCCTTTGACCCGGTGAAGTGGTATACCCCCATCAACCAGGGCAAAGTTAACTTTGCTAAGTGGTGCGTGGTCAAAAACGTGCTACATGATTCATTAACTATCTGTAACTGGGTGTTCCCATTGATAATTTCTCCAGACAAAGAAAAGAATTATCGTGGTGATAGCTCTATCGAAGCCCAAATGTACAGCTTGGTGACTGGTGATAAGGTTACTGAAGAAGAGTTGGATATTATGGCCGAACGTACAGTGCAGTTGCACCGTGCTTTCACTGCCCTTGAGATGAACTCTAATGACCTGCGTCGTGATCATGATGTGTTGTCTGATTGGGTTTATGACATAGATCCAGATAAGAACTTCGGTGATCAGGGCACCATCAAAATGGATCGTGATGACATCCAAAAGGCGCTGGGTATGTTCTATGAAGCTTGGGGGTGGGATAGTGAAACTGGTATACCCACTCGTGCAACTCTGGAAAAATTTGGTTTAGGTTACGCAGCTGATAAGCTGGCCGCCAAAGGTTTGTTACCGGGGTAATCGACCATGCAGGATCTGGTGAAATACATCAGACTCTTTAGCCAACACGGAAAACTGGTGACCCTGCCACAAGTGGCAGCGGTCATCGGTCTGGAAGAAGAGCCTGAAGATGAAGATGTTGTTGGGCAATATGTTCAACTGATATTGGCACCGGAGTATGCGGACATCTGTATGAGGAAATCTGCTGATGAGCATTATTTCTTCTCAAGAAAGCATATTGTGGAGAGTTATGCCAATCGCTGGCTAGCTATCCGCCGTGGCGAGGTGTTGCCAACGTTGGTGCAGCAAATCCGTGAAGCCAGTTGTCAGCATAATGCAGTCGTTGATGAGTCGATTCTGAATTACAAGCCGTATGCGCTTGATAGTGAAGGACGCGAAGCTTTGCGGGAGCAGTTAGCGACAGATCCTGAGTGTTGTGACATTGCGTATGCCATAACCGCACAAGGAGAAGGATACTTTTATTCCACTCGTGGTTTGAACGCCGGTTATGCCAAAGTGCTGGCAAACTACGATCCCAACGAGTGGTCGTGTTGAATCAATAAGATTTACCCATCGTTGCTATCGACATTTATCAAGGAAGATTCGTTTAAGTGATTGGCCACCTTATTTAGGTGGCCTTTTTTTACTGATGGAATAACCTATTGCTGCAGCTTTTCTACTAAATCCAACTGGGCTTGTTGCGGATCGGTCAGGCTCTGAGTCGCGCCGATGCCTTGAGGTGCAATCCATAAGAGGCGATCAGTTGTCGGTTGGTATTGTTGCCACTCTGGCAACGATGTGCCATTGGGGTTGCCAGTTTTGGCGAAGTTTACCCAGTACTGCTGCATCATGTTGGCCACTTGTTGATCTTCAGCTGTAACCTTATCCCCATATACCGCTGGCAGCGTATTAAATATAAACGGGATTTCACTGGCATGCGTGGCACCAGCGCCATTGTGCTGCTGACGCTTGGCTACATAACCGAAGCGATATTGCCACACTGGCGTATTATGCGCTGCAAAGGTTCGAGCAACAAAGCGTGCTGGCTCCAGCATCAGTTTCTGCATGGCAATTTGGTATGCCAGTGCATTTTTATCGGTGATACCACTGTAGGCCATAGCCGCCGTACTGCTGTCAGCACCAAATTGCGCCAACACGGCTTCACGGTTAATTGGTGGCGTGGTAACAAACCCTAAATCTGCACTATTGGCACCTACTAATAATGGCACTCTGGCAAAATCTCCCCGTTGATAAGCAACTTGAGGTTCCTTTTCCACCACCTGACCATCAGTCATTGGCCCGGAATAGGTTTGATGATTTTTCGCCATTGTCCACAGGTTAAGATCGCCAGTAATTTCAGTCGCAGGAAGGGCTCTGAGTGCCTGTAGTGCCATTTTGTCGGTACCGCCAATGCCATGAGCTGCCGCAAACGCCATTCCTATGGTTTTTGCCTGTTGCCAACTCTGCTCTCCTGCAAGACTGTGACGACCATTTCCTGATTGTATAATCGCTTTTTGAAACAGATCGCGACCAAAGCGACTGCTCAGCAACGCATTGATACTATAACCGCCAGCGGATTCGCCAAACAGGGTGACATTGCGGGGATCTCCGCCAAACTGGATGATGTTGTCCTGGACCCAGCGTAAGGCTTTTATCTGATCCGTCAGGCCAAAGTTTCCGACAAACATATTGCCATCCATTGCCGGATGAGCAAAAAATCCCAACCGTCCAAGTCGGTAGTTGAAGCTGACAAAGATAACACCAGCCCGAGCAAATGCGGCACCATTATATACCGGGGAGGCACTCCCGCCGTTGACAAAACCACCGCCGTGGATCCAAACCACAACCGGTGTTGGTCCTTTTAATTGGCTGGGACGCCAGATATTTAAGGTAAGACAGTCTTCGCTGTAATTATCTGGAAGCGGGGTGGCATCATTTGGCAGGGGTGCTTGCATGCAACTGGGACCGAATGTGGTGGCTTGCCGGATACCACGCCATGCGGGCGCGGTCAGTGGTCGTTGCCAGCGCAATTCTCCCAGTGGCGGTTTGGCGTAAGGAATGCCCAAAAAAATATCCACATCTTGTTGGTGCAGACCTGCGATTCTTCCAGACTGGATCTGGACAATGGGCGCAGGTTGGGCACTGACGAACGGGGAACTGAGCAGACATCCTAATGCTAGGCAAATTTTCAACAGCTTCATGCAATAACCTCTGACGGAAAATCCGACCCGTCTCCAAAAATTGCTACATGATACAACAAACGGCCAAGCAGTGGGGATGCCGTTAGCCGACCTCGTATAGTCTAGCCACGACTGGCTAGTGCTAGCTTAATTCCAAGGGACACAAACAAAGTGCCGACTAGCTTGTTGAGCCAAATGCCTAGTTGCTGTCGCCCTTTCAAGTGTTTACTTGCGCTATCGGCGAGTACTGCCAGCAATAAGCAGTAGAGCATGCTGTTGCACTCAAAAATCAGCCCCAGAAACATAAAGGCAACAGCCTTATGATCTGCATCCTGGCTGATAAACTGCGGCACAAAGGCTAAAAAGAACAGTGCTACCTTAGGGTTAAGGGCATTGGTAAAAAAGCCTTGGACATAGACTTGTCGCAGGCTTTCGGCAGGCATCGTTTGTGTTTGAGCCATGTTGGTGTCGGCGTGATTGGTTTTCTGTAATAACGCCTTTATTCCAATATAAATCAAGTAGATGGCGCCGATGATTTTGACAATTGTAAAGGCTGTTGCAGAACTGGCTAGAATAGCCGACAAACCAAGCGCTGCAGCGAAAATATGGACTAGCAAACCACTGCCAATCCCCAATGCGGCAACACATCCCGCTCGCCAACCGTGAGTGGCACTTTTACTGATGATCAATAACGAATCGGGGCCAGGGACCAAATTTAGTAGTAAACCTGACAGCATAAATAGCGCGATATCATGGGTGCCAAACATAGAGGCAGTTACTCCTGTGGTGAAGGCGTGCCTAGTGCAAAGTCTACGGCTTTTGCTGCATGCAGGGTGGTGGTATCTAATAGCTTGATGTGGGTGTCTTGTTGCTGCACCAATAGCCCGATTTCAGTACAACCAAGAATCACCGCTTCGGCACCACGGGTTGCCAGTTCGTCAATGATGTCGAGATAAGTTGCTTTTGAGGCGGAGAGTATTTTACCTGCACAAAGTTCCTCATAAATCACTTGATGCAGCAACTGGCGTTGTTGAGGTGGTGGGATTAATACTTCAAGTCCAAATTTCTGTCGCAACCGCTCTCGATAAAAATCCTGCTCCATGGTAAAGGCTGTTCCCAGCAATCCAACGGTTTTGATCCCTTGCTGCTGCAATACTTCACCTGTGGCATCGGCAATATGAAGTAACGGAATGTTGATTGCGGCAGCAATTTCATCGGCCACTTTATGCATAGTGTTGGTACAGATAAGCAGAGCCTGGGCACCCGCTTGTTCGATGCTGTGTGCCGCTTGGCACAGTATACGGGCTGTTGCCTGCCAGTCGCCCTGATGTTGTAGCTGTTCTATTGGCGAAAAATCAACACTGTACAACACTAATTGGGCTGAATGTAATCCTCCCAACCTAGCGTTGACACCCTGATTTATCAATCGATAGTAACTTTGAGTGCTTTCCCAGCTCATTCCGCCGAGTAAACCTATGGTATTCATTTGACACCTGTTTCATGAATTTGCTAGCTAACACAAAGAAGACGTTAGGACACCAGTTATACAGCCGCAGGATTTTAAGCCTGAGGGGGATGAACAAGTGTGTACGGATTAAACGATAATCATCTACTCAATCCCGTTCTCAGCAAGCTTATTATCCTAGCATCTTGAAGTCATTACTCCGTTTAGTTATTTCACAATGTTAATACTGCTTCAACAGCTAACGCGGTGTTCTCCTTAAAACCATTTTGCCCTATGAGTATCGATGCGCTGGTTCTGTGATGTGTTATCAACTTTTTTATATTCATGAAAGCAAATGAAATCTTTTGAATAGCAGCTCGCAAAATGGACGATTTTGCGAAGCGCTGCAAAGACATAAAGTATCGTTCTTTTGGTTATATGTCATATGTAATATATTTAAAAATGTTTGCAGGATGTGTGATTTTTAATCAGTTTTTTCACGATCTCACTCCAATTTTTTTACAAGAAATTATATGCAGTTATAACCAAAGACAGCGTCATGGTTAGCAGTAAACACTGTTTGCTTACGTGGGTCTAGGGGGAATGAAAATGAGTAAAGGAGCCCAATATGAGTAAAGACCATTCTCAGAAAAAACAAGAAGTCGACCAATATACAGCTAATGTTTTACAAAATGGCATCTCACGCCGTACCTTCCTTAGCCGTATGGCGGTTGGAACAGGTGGTTTAGCAGTTGCTGGTCTGGGCGTAGGCACTGCTAGTGCCGATCCGCTTGTCGTAGGACAGCAATATGCAGAAATTGGCGGCGCAACGCTTGGATTCATGCCTAAACCAAAAGAGATTTCTGATGCAGAAATCGCCTCTACCCAAACCTTTGACGTAGTCGTTGTGGGTGCCGGGGCATCAGGGGTTCCTGCAGCATTGTCTGCCCGTGAATCAGGTGCTTCCGTAGCTTGTCTGCAAAAACAAGCTACAGCTATTTCGCAAGGTAACACTGGTTCAGGTATCGATCTGAAAAACAGTGATAAATCTGCTATCGAGGCTTTGGTAAACCGTTTAATGGCGGACAACCAGCACCGTTCACATCCTGGGCTGTTGAGAGAATGGGCATATAACTCAGGTGAAGCGGTTACTTGGGTGATTGATCGTATCAAAAAGGGCGGTGGTCAGGTTGTTGACCAAGGTACTGGCCCACAACACGGTATTCACGGTATTGCTGACAAAGGCGACCGTTTGAACTTTGTTACCTCTTTCTGTGGCCCTAAACCTTATACCACTGGCGATGGTATGCGTGCGCTGGCAAAAACTGCCGAAAAGGCTGGCGTGAAGTTCTTTTACAATATGCCAGCAAAACAACTGATCCAAGAAAAATCAGGCAAAGTTGTCGGTGTTATTGCACAAGACCGTGATGGTAAATACCACAAATATATGGCGAAGAAAGGCGTTATCTTGTCTGCTGGTGACTATCAGAACAACAAAGCCATGTGTGATTTCTTCATCCCTGATCTGAAAAACTTCGAGCGTAAGCAACAAGATCGTATGGGCGATGGCTTTGCAATGGCTTACTGGGCGGGCGGTGTTATCGAACCCGTTGGCCACACCAAAATGCTGCATGACTTCGATGCGGGCCCTGCGTCAATGTGCGATATGCCATTCTTGGCTGTCAACCGTAAAGGTGAGCGTTTCGTCAACGAAACTGTTGAAATGTCTTTGATGAATAACTACTTGAAAGATGGAGTGAACCAAGGTCACTACTCTCAAGTGTTTGACGCAGATTACATGACAACTGCCAAAGATTGGCCAGGTCATCTATATAGCCCCGAAGAAATCAAAGTGTATATGCCTGAAGAGCCAGGTGAAAAACCTGGGGTATTCCCGTCTATCACCAACACTTACAAAGCTGACACATTGGAAGAACTGGCGAAGAAACTGGAATGTGACCCTAAGACCTTTGTTGCCAGCGTTAAGCGTTATAACGAACTGTGTGCCAAAGGTAAAGATGAAGATTTCGGTAAAACTGCAAGCCGCATGGTGCCTGTACTTAAACCTCCATTTTACGGTATCCACCGCCGCATGCGTATCTCTACCCTGTGTTCTGGTTTGCTGGTTAACACCCATCACCAAGCATTGGATGCAGACGGTAAAGAAATTCCAGGTCTGTTCATCGTGGGTAACATGGCGGCGGGTTTCTACGGCGGCGTTGACTATCCGTTAACTGTATTCGGTTTGTCATTAGGCCGTTGCTACACCTTCGGTTACCTTGCAGGCAAATATGTTGCCAGCCTGTAAGACGCGCTGTTAGCAGAGGGCGTCTATGATGTGGACGCGTATTACCGAATGAGAAAAATGGAAAAATCAAAATGAAGAAATTCAATATATTCAATGTATTAATTGTGGCGGTGTTGACAGTTTTTGCTGGAAGCGCTATGGCTAAAAGTGAAATGTTGTTGGATCAGTACCACTTTTCTAAAGGGGTCAAGTGTGCCTCTTGTCATGGTGACGCTCAGCCACGTGAAGCTGTGACTATGATGAAGTGTGTACAGTGTCACAACACCAAGAAATTGGCAGAAAAAACTAAAGATATGAAACCAACCAATGTGCATAACAATCGTCACTTTGGTACTGAAACTAAATGTCTAAGCTGCCATAAAATACACCAGAAATCTGAAAACGCTTGTGTCAGCTGTCACCCACTTTGGAACTTTATCGTCCCATAACTGTGCGATGATAAAATGGCGTTAATTACAGACCACCTTAGCGATAAGGTGGTTTGTTTTTGCCACCTTGTTTTGCTTTATTTCCACCTTTGAATGCTGATGTTGTGCGGTTCAACAAACAAACGTTGCCGATAAATGCAACAGCTTTCAGGTCTGATCTAATCATGCTATTGGCGACTAATTAGTTAGTTCGTAAACTAAGGCGTATTTGCTCACAATAAAAAATTAACTGACCCATGATGATGTTTCGCAGTTTTATCATCTTTGTGATGATGTGTTGCTGGCAAGCTGCCGAGGCATCAGAACATAAGCCGCCAACACCTTTCGTCTCCGCCATTGGTTACTTGCAGGACGACAGTGTTACAGAGCTATCTCTGGCACAAGTACAACAAAGATTCCAGAACGGGGATTATATTGCGGTGGCTCAGCCATTCCTCACCTTCGGGATTAACCGCAAAACTGCTTGGGTAAGACTTTCCATCACCAATCCAACCGCAACGCATTCGCGGCAAAGTCTGGTTGCAGCGCAAACATGGGTCGAGTCGGTTGACGTTTATCTGCTACAACACCAGCAAGTGCTCAAACACTGGCATGCGGGAGATGCTGAACCCGCCAGTGACCATTTGGTGCCAACGATTGGTTATATGTTTGATGTTGATATACCACCCGGAGAGAGTGAGATTTTTATTCGGGGAAAGTCGCTTGACCCGCTGACATTGCCAATTGCCCTGACAAGTATTGAACAAGCGCGTTCACAACAGATCAAAACCCATGTTGTGCTTGGGATTGTATACGGTTTTTTACTGGCGCTTGTCGGTTTTAATATGCTGTTGTACATCAGCCTAAAGCAAATCGTCGCTCTTTATTATTCTTTTTATATTGGCTGTTTTGTGGTGATGAATCTAGGTTATGAAGGTTTTGCCTTTTCCTGGTTTTATCCCAACTCGCCGCAGTTACAAAACTACAGCACATTGTTTTTTATGGTGTTACACGGCGTATGTGGGTTGATATTCTTGAGCAGTTATCTGCCATTAAGCCGTAAGCAATCACCGTTGTCGCGAATGCTTAAACTCTATGTTGCGGTGGGGATTATCAGCAGTGTTATCGCCATTTTTTTGCAATTACACCTGCTCATGTCGTGGATTGCCTTTAGCTTTGTAACGCTGACGACGTTGATAATGATAGTGGTGGCGTTGTTGAATGTTGCCGCGTCAATTGATGCCCGTTATCTGTTACTGGCAGTGAGTTTTAGTATGTTTGGATTGCTAACGAGTGCCTTATCGGTGTGGGGGATTATTTCATACACCTCCTGGGGCTTTCATGGGGCTGAAATCGGGGTGGTATTCGAAGCCATGATCCTCGCAACAGTATTAGCTTCTCGGTTACGAAACATCGAGCAAGAGAAGATTACCGCACAGTATTTGGCCACTCATGACCTGCTGACTCGCTTACACAATCGTCGAGCGTTTGAGGATATTGCTGGGCAATATCTGCAGCAAGCAGAAAACCACCGCAAGCCGGTGAGTTTTATTATGATAGATATTGATCATTTTAAGGCTATCAATGACAACTACGGCCACCAAGTGGGGGATCAGGCGCTTCATCAGGTCGCGGTCTTGCTGAGTCAGCAGCAGCGGAAAAACGATATTCTGGCCCGTTGGGGCGGCGAGGAGATGGCAATTCTATTGCCTGATACTGCGTTACCTCAAGCTGTCAGATATGCAGAACAGCTTCGTGTTCTGCTGGAGCGTAACCTGCTGACAGTTACGCATAAGCCGATCCGAATAACCGCCAGTTTCGGGGTCGCCAGTTGTCTCATTGACATAAAGCAGAATTGCTTGGAGACATTGTTTTTAGAGGCTGATCATATGTTGTATGTGGCTAAAGACAGTGGCAGAAATCTTGTCGCTCCTGCTGTGGCAACGTAGGAATCTCGCCCACATCAGTCTCAACACTTTGACGCATTAATGCCGATGGCGGTTGTTGATCATATCGGTTTCAGCGCATTGTTAGTGAGAGGATGACAATACTAGGCAATAAATCTCTACCGGTACGCGCTTGCCCTGGCTATCAGGTCGCAGATCTGCAGCAATGTGTTGCATCCCAGCATGATGCATGACTCGCCCTGATGCAGGATTACTGCGTAAATGCACTGCGCTAATGCTCGTTAAGTGGTAGGTATCAGCCGCAACTCTGATTAAGGCTTGCAGCGCTTCTGAACAATACCCTAGGTTACGAAATTCCCGCCCAATCCAGTAGCCGGTCTCTGCCTGTTGTGCCTGCAGTAAGGTTAAACTGATGGCACCAACCACAACACCCGAATCTTTTAAGGTAATGGCCCAAGTGTGGCTATCCCCGCATTGTGTTTGTTGAGCCTGTAGCTCTAACCAGAGCCGCGCATCGTCTTCACTGTAGGGGTAGGGGATATTGAGTGTGTTATCGGCTATATCGCGATCATTTGCCAGCAGGGCGATAGTGGGGATATCCGATGTAACAAAAGGACGCAGCAATAATCTTGGGCTGGTAATCTGCACTTGCTGCTTGAGCACGAACATGTTGACCCTTCTACTTTATACCCTGCAATTGTCATCTTTGTTGGAAGTCTTGACGAGTGATGGCGAACTGCAACTCTTGACATATCTCACCTTTGTACTGCGCTTCACGACTAACTTCAAGCGTCATATCTGCGCGAGACAACGCGTTGATGCAGGCAGTGTTGCGATGATCCGTACAGGCGATGATGCGTTGTACTGGTGTCGCCGCAAATAGCAACGCAATGATTCCGCTAACGGCTTCAGTACCATAACCCTGTCCTTGAGCGTTATAAGTGATACTCAGGCCAAACTCTGCCTCGGTAAACGTGTCTGCGAGCCAGATGCCTACATCGCCAATTAACTGATCATTGGCTACTAACGCCAGCGCCAATTGTTGCCAGGTGCCCGCTTGTGGGAAGACTAAGCGACTTTGTTCGTTAATAAACGCCTCGCTCTGAGATAAGGTATAGGGCGTCCATCCCTGTAACCGGGCAACGCGGGGATCGCTACGGTACCCATGAAACGGGCTAATATCATCCGGGCGTAATTGGCGCAACTGTAGACGTGCTAAACGCCATGGCAGAAGACTCACCGAAGTCATTGCTCAAGCTGTCCTGTCAACAGGAAGACCGGATAATCACCATGGGGCTTGCGGGCAATACTGACGTTACGGATTTTTACTGCGGTAAATCCCACATGGCGTGCGGCGGCGGCAATTTCCTGGTGTTCAAAACCAAAATGACAGACCCCAGTGTCATCGGTGTGAAAACTGCCGTCTTCTTTATCCAGATCGGCAATGGCAATGAAGCCTCCCGGTAGCAACATCTGTCGGAACTTGGCAAACATCGCCGTAATATCTCGAATATGATGCATCGTCATGGAGGAAATGATGCCATCAAACGCACTATCAATATCCTCTTGTTCCAGATTTGCCTGGATAATCGCTAATTCACACGGCAGTTTGTCCTGCTTTTCTGCCAACTGCTGATGCATTGACGTTGAAATGTCCACCGCCGTAATTTTTTTTACGTGCGGGGCTAATCGTTCCAGCAACAGCCCAGTGCCTGAACCAAAGTCCAGTAAGTGCATCTGCGATGACAATGTAACTTGTTGACGGATGGCATCGGCGATATTACCAACGTTATCAACACGGTTATTATCCTGCTCATAAATATGTGCTTTATGGGAGAAATAGTCTTTGCTCATGCCCCTGGTTCCTGCGTTGATAGCCATAGATTACTCGTCGTTTGCATGTTATACGCCTTCATCATCAATCAAAGCCAGCAGATCCGTAACGCCTACGTCAATACCTGCTTGAAACAGCAACGTGGATAGCTGTCCTCGGTGATGGGTCTGATGGTTGAAAAAATGCTGTAGCACCGCGGCAAACGGCTTACGATGTAGCACACCTTTACTGTTGCGGTAGGTTAACACTCCGGCCAGTTGCAGCTCCGTTAACGTCGTTACCCAGTCGTACAGCTGTTGATCTAGCCATTGTCGCTGCGCACTTAATGGAGACAACTCAGGATAAAGTATCTGATCTAACTGAGAAGGCGGCGTTAACGCTGCCACTGCCGCTAGCTTGCCATTGTCATACTGGTTGGCAAAGCGCTGTAACCACAGAATATCCGCCACTAGCAGATGATTGAGTGTTGCGATGATAGAGCCGAAGAAGGCGCCGCGCTGCTGCTGTAATTGGGCCGGTGTTAAGGTCGCGGCTGCATCATATATCTTAGCATTCATCCAGAGGTTGTAACGGGCCATCAGATGGTAGTTGGATAACTGCGACATAAGATCTCCTGCTCATTTTTACTGTGCGCTTCCCCGATGTTAGCTGACGTTAATAAAGATACACCAGCGACTTTTCCATCAGATAGTTGGTGAATTGCTGATCACGGATGGTGACTTGCTGCATGCGGATTGTTTGAAAATGCCAGCGCTCAAAGAATGGTTTGGCGGTAATGCTGACATGCGCATACATCCGCTGCAGTTGCAACTGTTGCGCCTTGATTAACAACGCTTGCATTAATGCGGAACCAACCCCTTGCTGTTGATGGGCATGATGGCAGAAAAATTGGTCGATAAGACCGTCCGGTTGTAGATCTGCATAACCCAGTATCTGTTCATTGGCATAAGCGAGTAAAGGCTGATTACACAGTAGACGCTGTTGCCATCGCCGTTTATCAGCGGTTTCAGGTGCCCATGCCTGCAATTGCGCCAGAGAATAATCTCTGCAATTGATGGTATGTACTGTGTCATAAAACAGTTGATAAACAGCATCAGCATCCGACTGTTGGTAGGCACGGATCGCTACCATTATTCATCAGTCCTACCGGGAAGTTTTGCAAATTCTGGCAGTGTCGCGAGATGGCGATCCCAGTCGGCTCTGCTGTCGGTAAAAATGTGCGCTTCTGGCATAATTCCCAACGTGGTATCCAGACAGCCTGCGGGGACGACCAGCAATTTATTATCCATTTGCAGCGTTGGCAGTGCTGAACCGCAGTGGCGGCAAAAGCTCTTGCCGTGCAGTGTTCCTGCTAACCGAAAATGGGTGACATCCTGTTGGCCACTTAACCATGTCAACTGGGCACTGAAAGAAAACAGATTGGCGGCATGGGCTGAGCCGGTATCTTTACGGCAACGGCGACAATGACAAAGTAAGAATCGATCAAAATGCCCGTCAATTTCAAAAGTGACGGTGCCACATAAACAGGAACCTTTGGTGACAGTCATCCGCTATCCTCCCGGTGAAGGAAAAGAAAAGGAGCCTTGAGTGGCTCCTAATAACAAAAGCTTAAGACTGCTCAGTATATCAATAAATAGTCGGGTGAGCTCAGTATCTACGAGGCTGGATAAATTACTTTGGTATCGCCAACAGTTATCAACGATGCCTAGAACTGGATTATTGGAGCCGTCGCAGAGTAAGAATGGCTACTGGCGACAGTGGCGAAAGCTGCGCACCAAAGTACGAAACTTAACTGGGGGCATGTTCAAGTTGCTGTTGCGTGTGGTATCGCCGCTTGCAAGATATAATGGCTTGCTTGAGTCAATTGATTAGGCGAATAACGGATGACGACAGACGTAAAAATAGAAGATATCCAGCTAGGCGACGGCAAAGCCGCAGTGCGCGGTGCACTGATCACCGCACATTATCGAGGCTGGCTGGAAGATGGTACTGAATTTGATTCCTCTTATGGGCGAGGTCAGCCATTTCAGACGGTGTTAAGTCACAAAAAGGTCATTGCTGGCTGGGTGGAAGGTATCAGCGGTATGAAAGTGGGCGGTAAACGGCGGTTGTGGGTGCCGGCATCGTTGGCCTATGGTGAACGACAGATAGCAAATATGATCCCGCCAAACAGCAATCTCAATTTTGAGATTGAACTGCTGGAAGTGTTAACTCGTGACGACTAATCGACAAAGGAGGGGCTGAAAATAGCCCCTTGTGCGCGTGTTCAGGCAAAACTGAATTGCAAATCCAACGCCACATTTGCCATCTGTTTCTGTTCCCGTTGTAGATCTTTTACAAACAGACTGATGCGGTGTTTGGGCTCTTTTAAGGCCAGATTCAGCCCTTGTTCGCTAGTGCTGACACTGCTGATGTGAATGCCGCTGGCAATACGCCCTAGATTCAGCAAAACGGCCAGTCTTATGAGGGCAATCAAGCGGATAGACAGGCGTTTTTCCGGTTCATCCAACTGTGTCAGTCGTTCCAGATCCAGTTTTTTGCGCTGGTTGCCAATCAAGCGCGCCAGCAGCTGTTGTTGTTGCTCACCAAATCCAGGCATATCGCTGTTCGCAATAATGTAAGCCCCGTGTTTATGATGGGCGCGGGAACTGATATGAATACCAATTTCATGCAGAATGGCAGCGTATTCCAGCGTATGTCGCTGATCCGCTAGTCCCCAACTGTCGGCCACTCCGTCAAACAGTGTCATTGCCGTCAAACGTACTTTCTCCGCATGTTGGCGGTCAATGTGATAGAGTTGCGCCATGCTGTCTACCGTACGTTGTCGGATGTCGCTGAAGGTGCCGATACCGGCTAACTCATACAATACGCCCTCACGTAGTGCGCCGTTGGCAAACTCTAGCGAGGTTACCGGTAACCGCCGAAAGAAGCTGATCATAATTGCCAGTCCGGCGGGCAACAGTGGGGCACGTTTGCTGTCAACATTTTCTAGCACAATGTTGTTAACATGCCCCCAACTAATCAGCTGTTGTTTGAGCTGCTTGAGTCGCGCCATAGTGACGGTATCGTCACCGTAAAACTGCAACAACGCTTCGCAGATGGCTTTGACACTACCGGAACTGCCAAGCGTCAGATCCCAGTCACCGCTGAAATACTCTTTAGACAGTGAGGCAAACTGTTTGTCGGCCGCACTGAGTGCGGCGTTAAAGGCCGCTGCACTGATGACTCCATCTTTGAAAAAACGCTGGTTATAGCTGACACAGCCACAGCGCAGACTGGATAACGAACTGGCACGACTGCGACTGCCTAGCACCACTTCAGTAGAGCCGCCGCCAATATCAATCACCAGATTACGTGCCGCTAACACTTGTGTATGGGCAATACCACTGTAGATAAGACGCGCTTCTTCGTGACCCGATACCACTTCTATGGGGTAGGGCAGCACTTTTTGCGCGGCTTCCAGAAATGCTTCGCGGTTTTTTGCCACCCTCAAAGTATAAGTGGCGACCATTCTGACTTGTGGCAACGGCAGGCTGGAAAAGCGTTGCTTAAACTCCTGTAAACAGGCTATGCCTCGGCTAATGGCTACATCACTGAGAATGTTGTTATCATCCAGCCCATCGGCCAACTGTACTAACTGTTTTTCTTTATGCAGGATCTGGATGCTACCGTCCTGCTCCCTAGCAATGACTAGATGAAAACTATTGGAGCCCATATCCACGGCAACAAAGTGCTTGGCAACCTCGCTCAAATGCTCCTCTCCCGTTAACTGTTTGTCTCATCAGCCATCTGCTGGCTGAGCAATTGCAGGCATTTCTTCTCATAATTAACCAGATACTGGTAAACCGCAATCTGCGATCTCACCTTACGCTGGTTGCCGCGTTCACGGTAGGGGTTGGACTGATCTTTGTTGATGATACGCGCCTTGGTATTGTCACTGAACTGAATCGCCAGAATATCCATTAGCATGCGTTTTAGCTGTGCATCCTGAATTAACACACTGACTTCCACCCGGTTGTCGATATTGCGCGCCATCCAGTCGGCAGAACACAGGTAGAGATTGTTTTGCCCACCCGCGTAAAACAGCATAATACGAGAATGCTCTAGGAAGCGGTCGACAATACTGATCACTGAAATATTATCGCTGATGCCGGGGATTTGCGGGATCAACGAACACATACCACGGATTAACAACTTGATTTTGACGCCAGCAGCGGATGCTTCGTACAGCTTCTGCACCAGCATTTCATCCACCAGGTTATTGAGTTTCAGCGTAATCGCTGCTTTGCGTTTGGTTTTGGCATTTTTTATCTCGATATCTATCAGCTCCAGTAATTTACTGCGGGCGTTATAAGGCGAGACGATTAGCTGGTTGAAGTCAAAACGGCGATAAGGATGTTCAATTAGTTCAAACACCTGCGCGACTTCGCGACCAACATCCTGGTTGGCGGTAAACAGCGAAATATCGGTGTAAATCTTGGCAGTACTTTCATTGAAGTTACCTGAGCCGATATGGCTGTATAGCTGCAGTTCACCTTGTTCCTCGCGGCCGACCAGAAATAGTTTGGAGTGAATTTTCAGGCTGGGAATACCGTGATGCACTCTAACGCCAGCTTCGGCCAGCACCCGGCTCCATTCAATATTGGCTTGCTCATCAAAACGGGCGCGTAGCTCAATAACGGCGGTGACCTGCTTGCCATTTTTAACGGCATCGATCAGCGACTGGATCACCCGTGATTTTTTGGCCGCGCGGTACAGGTTGATTTTGATGAACTTCACCGCCGGGTCATAGGCCGCTTGGCGCACCAGCTCGGTGAAATGGGAAAATTTATGGTACGGGTAGTACAGCAAGATGTCCTGCTGGCGGATCGCTTCAAAGTAGTTGTGGCTGCGGTTAAACAGCACACTGTCCAAGGCCGAAATTTTCGGGTTCTCCAGATATTTTCTGCCAGGATTTGGAAAACCGATAAAGTCTTTAAAACTGTGGTAACGACCGCCGGGAATAATACATTCGGTGTTGGAGATATTCAGCTGTTCTGTCAGCATCGCCAACATGTGCTCCGGCATATCACGGTCATATACCAGTCGCACTGGTTCTGCGGTTAGCCGCTGTTTCAAGCCTTTGGTGAGTTTTTCCAGTTGGCTTTGTTCAAGTTCATCGTTGAGGTCAAAGTCAGCATCGCGGGTGAACTTCATCGAGTACACATCCATGCTGTCATACTCAAAAAATGGCGAGAATAGCGCATCCATGCAATGGCGGATGATGTTATCCAGCAAAATTAAATATTTGCGAGATTTGGTTTTTTCCGGTGGCAGTTGCACAAAACGTTCAACATTCTTGGTCGGCACTTCCACCAAGGCATATTGACGCTGCTCTTTGGTATAGAAACAGACGGCCAGATAAGTGGTGTCGTCATTAATGTGTTTCACCAAATCGGAATTTTTGTGAATAATCAGCGGGGTAATGTGGCGCTTTAGGTGATCTCTAAAGTAATTTTTCAGCCACAGGCTGTGAAATTCACTGAGTTGCTGCTCATTGATGAGGAATATATTGCGTCTTGCCAGTTCGCGCATCAATTCTACATAAATGGCATCAAAACGTTCCTGCAACGCCAGCACTTTGGTCTGAATTTTAGCCATCAGATGGCGGCTGTAATTGCGACCATCCTTGAGACTGGAAAGTAAGGTTGCGCGGCGGACTTCAGCAACTCTGACCCGGAAGAACTCATCCATATTGTTGGAGTAGATACCAAGAAAGCGCACACGCTCAACCAGCGGCACGGAATTATCTGCGGCTTCTTGTAATACTCGCTCATTGAATGACAGCCAGGATAACTCTTTATCCAGAGAAAACTTTTCAGTGGAAGGGGACACCGCAGACTCCTTAAGGGCATAATTCCGGCGTGGCCATAGCCAGTTCCGACTGCCGGACAGAATTAACATAGCAGATGCAATCCGGCAAAAGGCGTCTTGAATCACAGATATGCGGGACGCCGATAGAGCAACGGATTCTGCAGCGCAAGGCTAGCAAGCTTTTATGAATGAAAGATGACAAATCCTTGCTTAAATGACATTTTTGTTGCGGCAATATGACGTCGTGCACCAGCGCTGATAGTTTTGGGCAAACTTAGCATGTCACAGTGAAATGGCACCCGCTAGACCGCCATTTTGTGGTGATAACTAGAAGGAACCATATGAAAATTTACAGATTTATGGGGATGTTGCTGCCATTGTGGCTATTGGCAGGATGTGGCGATGATGTGGGCAAAGTCAGCCTGGGCTGGTTTACCACTAAAGATGTGGTGATCGATGCGATAACCGACCCCAAAGTGCCGGGGGTGACCTGCCATATCAGCCGCATTGAAGCCAATCTGAATTTGGCAGATCCATCTGATATGAGTATTGCCTGTCGCCAAACTGGGCCTATTCACAAAGCGGATATTGACGGTATCGACAAGAGTAAGTCCGGCGAAGTGGTTTTTACCGAGTCATTAAGTGTGCTGTTTAAGAGTCTTAAAGTGAGACGTATTTATGACAGCGAACATCAGACCTTGCTTTATCTGTCATATTCCACCAAGGAAACCAATGGCAGCCATAAACATGCGCTGTCCAGTGTGCCTTTATGGCGTACCGATGCCTGGGAACAGCGACCACATCCAGCGGAAGCCATCAGGAAATCTTGAATGGGGATGTTCAAATATCGCTAAACGACTTAGTCTGTAACCTCGGAACGTCAACCTAACTTATACCAATGGATGTATTAACGACGACGCCATCACCTGGCAGATGGCGGGTTATGGCTGTCAATGTATTACTTATCGCATTACCACCGTTGTTTTGGGCGGGTAACTTTATTGTCGGCCGCGCGATTCGGCACGATATTCCCCCGATCACCTTGGCATTTTATCGCTGGGTGATTGCCTTGCTGATCCTATTGCCTTTTTCTGTCACGGCGCTGAAGCGGGATTGGCGGCACTATCTGCAGCATCCGTGGCTGATCCTCGGGCTGTCTGTCACCGGTATTACCGCGTTTAACACTTTGTTGTATATAGGCTTGCAAACTACTGCTGCCACTAATGGCCTGATCCTTAATAGCTGTGTACCGCTGGTGATTTTGTTGTTGGGAGCGTTGTTTTTCAGACAACCGCTACGGCGACAGCAGATAGTCGGCATGCTGCTGTCTTTTAGCGGGGTGTTGATGATTGTGAGTCAGGGCAACTGGCAGCTATTGTTGGCACTTAAGTTCACCCAGGGCGACCTGATTATTTTCAGTGCTTTGCTGTGCTGGGCGTTTTATACCCAGTGGCTGAAATGTGTACCACCACAGATAAGTCGTGTTGGGTTAATGACGCTACAGATGTTGATTGGCTTGCTGTTACTGGCACCATTTTATGCGTGGGAATCTAGCCGACAAGCTATACCACAATGGAACCTACACGCACTGCTGGCGCTAGCGTATGTGGGCATTATCCCTTCGGTTGCCGCTTATCTGTTATACAACGCTTGTGTTGACCGCTTGGGACCCGCTCCGGCTGGTATGTCGATCTACTTGATGCCGGTATTTGGCGTGGTGTTATCAGTATCGCTGCTGGGTGAGTTAGTGCACTGGTATCATCTCACTGGTATTGGGCTGATTTTTCTCGGTATCTTTGCTGCCGGTATGTTGCCTAAATGGCGCGTCAAAGGTTGACTTCAGCGTTAACACTTGTGGTTGCGTCGTAAATTATTACGATGCTACGGCAAGCGGGCGCTGGAGTGTGACCCAGGTTGGATTCTTGCAAGTTAGTGCTGTTACAGCAGTCGCTTATAGATGACGGCAATCACGGCTGAGTGCTATCGTGTATTACGAATTTTATTTTTGTAATATCGACGCTGCTCGCCGCCGATGCAACTTTCCGGAGTTTCTGATGTTGCGAAATCTGCCTCAGCTGTTGCTGACTGCCATATTATTCTGCTCATTTACTGTCAGTGCCCATTTTCAGGAATTGATCCCGTCACACGATATTGTGTCGACCCCCAGCGAGAGCAGATTATCGCTGTCGCTGAAATTTACCCACCCTATGTCGCAAGGGCCGTTAATGAATATGGCGAGGCCGGTGCAATTTGGCGTTGTCGGCCCAGAAGGACGACAGGATCTGTTGGCCTCTCTGCAACCCCAATCAATACAGGGTGCGCAAACTTTTAATGCGCTGTACCAGATTAAACGTCCGGGGGATTATCTGTTTTATGTGGAACCAGCCCCCTATTGGGAGCCCGCTGAAGGCAAGATGATTGTGCACTACACCAAGGTAGTCGTGGATGCCTATGGTATGGAAGATAACTGGGATGCGGAAGTCGGTTTCCCGGTCGAAATCGTGCCGTTAACTCGGCCTTTTGGTCTGTGGACGGGGAACCTGTTTCAAGGAGTCGTGAAACGCAATGGCAAGCCTGTACCTTTTGCCGAAGTGGAAGTGGAATGGTGCAATGATGGCAGTGTTACACCACCAGCAGATCCTTATATCACCCAGGTAGTCCGCGCTGATGCCAATGGCACCTTCAGCTATGTGATGCCAAAGGCCGGTTGGTGGGGATTTGCGGCATTACTGGAAGGCAAAAAGCCGATGAAAAATCCGGAAGGCAAAGAGGTCCCGGTAGAACGTGGCGGGCTTATCTGGGTATTTACCCGCGACATGAAGTAAGGAGCACATAGTCATGGCTCATATCCCCGAAGGTGTGCTATCGGCACCAGTGCTGATTACCGGAGCGCTGGTTACCACCGCGGCGGTGGCTTATGCCATTCGTAAATTGGATTACGAGCGTTTACCACAAGCTGCCGTACTGGCTGCATGTTTTTTTGTGGCATCGTTAGTCGCTGTGCCAGCAGGCCCGAGCAGTGTACATCTGTTACTCAATGGCTTGATGGGATTGATGTTGGGGTGGCTAGCAGTGCCGGCTTTGCTGGTCGCCTTGTTATTACAAGCGGTGTTTTTTGGCTTCGGCGGTTTGCTGGTACTTGGGGTTAATTGCCTCAACATTGCGTTGCCCGCTTTACTCAGTTACTACCTGGTGTCACCGTGGCTCAATAAAGCATTGCTGGCCAATAACCGGCGGCAGCTGTTTATGAGTGGCATGGTTGCTGGAGCCATTGGGGTTGCAGGAACGGGGGCCTTGGTGTGTTTAGCCTTGGTGTTGACGGGGCCGCAGTACTTGGCCGCGGGGAAAATTATCCTAGTGACTTACCTGCCTTTGCTGGTGGTGGAGTCGCTGATCACTGGCGCGATTGTGGGGTTTGTTGCCAAAGTAGCCCCAGAATTGTTGCAGAGACAATTACCACAGCCTTTAGTGGCGGAGGAATCTCATGCGACAAACTAATAAATGCCTGTTGCTTGGGTTGCTGTTTAGCCTGTCTGGCATTTGTAGTATGCCGGTGTCGGCTCATTTGCTAAAAGTTTTTGCGTGGGCGGAAGGTAACGAGATCGTTGGCAATGCTTATTTTGCTGGAGGCATCGCCGCGGGTGGTGCACATATCAAGGTATTTGATGGGCAGCATCAACTGGTGGCAGAAGTGAGTCCCGACAGCAAGGGCGACTTTCGGATTAAAGTCCCGGGCGCGGCAGATTACAGCATAGTCGCCGATACCGAAGACGGTCATGTGGCGCACTGGGAGATAAAAACCGCTGAAGTCGCTGCTCCGGATGTCAATCCTACTGCTGGCGTTACCTCCAACGTTACCCATAATGCCGTCACTAGCGGCCCCGCAGCGGTCGCAAATAGCGCGATTGATAAAGCCGCGCTAGAGCAATTGGTGCAAACCGCAGTCGCCAAAGAGGTTGGGCCGTTGCGGATGGAATTGCAGCGCTATGCCGATCGGCTCAGATTATCCGATCTGCTCGGCGGTATCGGTTTTATCTTCGGTCTTACTGGCAGTGCACTATGGTGGCGTAGCCGTAAACAGCAGCAATGACGAGTTTCTCCTTGCAACATCAGGCACTTGAGCCGAGCTGGTTTGCGGCGCTGGATCCCCGTACCCGTTTGTTAGCTGCGGTGTTTTTTACGTTGAGTGCTTTGTGTTTATCCGCATTATGGCCATTGATAGCATTATTGGCCTTGGCGCTGCTACTGACCATACTGCTTGGCTGCCAGTGGCGACTTATCATTAAGCGCCTGCTGGCATTTGAAGGGTTTATGGTGCTGGTACTGCTGTTTTTACCGTTCACTGTTGCTGGCAAATCTTGGTTTGCCATTGCCGGAATGGAAGCCAGTTATCAGGGGGTAATCCAAGCCTTGGTGATCCTGCTGCGAGGTAATGCCGTAGTGCTTGCTTTGCTGGCATTAGTCGGGTCGATGGAACCGGTAAAACTGGGTTACGCGCTGGCGGGGTTAGGGATACCCGAAAAACTGGTACAGCTGTTTATGATGACGGTGCGTTATATCGGTGTGTTATTCGATGAGCACCAACGGCTGCGTACCGCCATGAAAGCGCGGGCGTTTGTCGCAGGTAGTAACTGGCACACTTGGCGTAGTTATGGGCACTTGCTGGGCATGTTATTGGTTCGCAGCATGGAGCGGGCGCAGCGCATAAGTGGTGCCATGCGTTGCCGTGGTTTTAACGGTAAGTTTCATTTGCTGACCCCGGTTAAATGGCATCGCCGTGACACTGCGGTACTCACCCTGGCCGTGTTACTGTTTTTACTGCCGCTAGAATGGCAGTGGTGGCAATATGGTTTCTGAGAATATCAAACAAAGAGATGACCGCGTGACGGAGACTTCCCATAGCGCTTTACTCAAAGTTGCCGGGCTGGGATTTGCTTATGCACAAAAGCCGGTGTTCAGTGAAGTGAATTTCGAGCTGTACCCAGGCGATCGTCTGGCGTTAATTGGTGCCAATGGTGCAGGAAAATCCACTTTGCTTAGAGTCTTAGTCGGTTTGGCAAAACCCAATAGTGGCAGTATCACCGCATTTGGTCAGCACTGTGTCGGCGAAGAAAGCTTTCAGCGGGTGCGGCAGCGGATGGGCTTGCTGTTTCAGGATTCTGACGATCAGCTGTTTTGCCCCACCGTATTGGAAGACGTGGCCTTCGGTCCGTTGAATCAGGGATTAACTGCTGAACAGGCGATTGCTAAAGCCCAGACAACATTGGCATCACTGGGCATGGCGCAGTTTGCCGAGCGGATAACCTATCGGTTGTCTGGCGGAGAAAAACGCATGGTAGCGTTGGCAACCGTGCTGGCGATGTCACCGGAAATATTGTTGCTGGATGAACCCACCAACGGTCTGGATGCTGCCGCAGAAGAACGATTGTTGCAACATCTGCAGGCGTTGCCGCAGGCAATGATTATTGTGTCTCATGATCGGGCGGTGCTGGAGCGACTGGCAAACCGGGCGGTTATCTTACAGTCAGGGCAACTGGATACTGCGGTGATGCACCGGCATCCACACCAACATGCTCATGAGCATCTGCATGTGCATCCCTCATCAGAGGTGGAAGCGGGCAAACACGGTGCTAAAGAGCATCACTGAACCGTCACGTTTTTGTATAAAAAAGCCAGCCTTGCATAATAGCGTGACTGGCTTTTTTATGTGATATCAGCAAATTAGCCCTTGGGAATTTGCTGCGTGATACAGTGAATATTGCCACCGCCTAAGAGGATTTCCCGCGCATCAACGCCCACCACTTCATGTTCAGGAAATATCTGTTGCAGCTTAGCTTTGGCGATGTCATCCGTTGCCGGGTCCAGCAGCGGGAATACAATCCGCTGGTTGCTAATGAGGAAGTTCACATACGAACCGGCCAAACGATCGCCGGCTTCACGTGGCACACCAGAGCCTTTAGCGACACCTGCGGCTTCTTGTTCAGTGCAATAAAGCGGCCCAGGTTGCGGCAGTTTATGAATGGTCAGTTTACGACCTTTGGCATCCACGGCGTTCTGCAACACCGCATAAGCGGCCTGAGAGCGCGGATACTGCGGGTCGTTTTCATCATCACACCAGTGCAGGATCACTTCACCCGGACGGGCAAAACAGCACATGTTGTCAATATGGCCGTCGGTTTCATCCATGTAGACACCCTGTGGTAACCAGATGAACTGACTGACGCCCAGATATTCCGCTAGACAGGCTTCAATCTGAGTCTGACTCAGGTGCGGGTTGCGATTAGGATTCAGCAGGCATTCGGCGGTGGTCAGCAGTGTGCCTTCGCCATCCACATGGATGGAGCCACCTTCGAGGATGAGCGGTGCGGCGTAACGGTCGAAGCCGTGCTCGGCCAACATCTGCTGTGCTACCAGTTCATCTTGATCCCAAGGTGAATACAGACCACCGTTATTTCCGCCCCAGGCGTTAAACCCCCAGTCAATGCCGCGACATTGCCCCTGACCGTTGATAACGATAGTTGGTCCGGTATCACGCGCCCAGCAGTCATCGCTGGCAATGGGCACCAGTTTGACGGCGGCAGGCATAATCTCCTGCGCTTTGGCCATTTCCAGCTTGGGTACCGCCATATACACCGGCGTTGCAGCACTGATAGCACTGGCCACTGCGGCGAAGGTCTGCTGCGCAAAATGGCCATCCTCGCGCCAGTTATCTGGGCGATAAGGCCAGATCATCCACACGGCTTGCTGTGGCGCCCATTCCGCAGGCATGTAAAAGCCGTGCTGTTGTGGTGCTCCCTGTAAGGTATTACTGCTCATGGAATATTCCTTACCAGACGTTTTCGCCATCAGAGGTCAGCAGGGTTTCGTACATGGCCGGACGACGGTCACGGAACAGGCCCCAACTGATGCGTTGTTTGTCGATTTCTGTCAGATCGAACTCATGCACCAGCACACATTCACTGGTTTTGTCGGCCTGAGCGACTAACGCCCCGGTCTGATCGGCAATAAAGGAAGAACCGTAGAAAGTCATCTCCAATCCTTCAATAAACTTGCTTTTTTCCGTACCAATACGGTTGGAGGCAATCACCGGCACCAGATTGGCGGCCGCGTGACCTTGTTGTACGCGAGTCCAGTGTGGCTGAGAGTCAATGTCAGGATAAGCGGGTTCAGAACCGATGGCGGTTGGGAAGAAAATCAGTTCAGCGCCCATCAATGCTAGGCTGCGAGCGGTTTCTGGAAACCACTGATCCCAGCATATGCCTACGCCAATCTTGGCATAACGGGTTTGCCATACCATGAAGCCGGTGTCTCCTGGAGTGAAAAACTGTTTTTCCTGATATGCCGGGCCATTAGGAATATGGGTTTTACGATATACATCCAGCAAGCTGCCATCAGCATCGATAACCACCAGCGAGTTGTAATGGGCGTTACCTCGACGTTCAAAAAATGACAGCGGCAGCACCACTTGCAGTTCCTTGGCAATGTTCTGGAAGTATTTGATCAGAGTGCTGTCTTCCAGTGTCTGTGCCAGGGCAAAGTGCTCTGGGCTCTGGTCAATGCAGAAGTAGGGGGCTTCGAATAGCTCCTGGATAAGGATGATCTGTGCGCCCTCAGCGGCCGCTTGCCGCACCAGTTTTTCAGCGCGGATCACGTTGGATTCAATATCCCAGGAACAGGCCATCTGTGTGGCGGCAACTTTCACTTTTGCCATAACAACGACTCCTTTTGGTAAGAGGCAAGGGGTAAGCAAGTGCTGTTCCCCAGAATAGCGCAAAGTGTATGAAGTTGTTATGTATCCATCAAATGAATATTATAAATCTATCTATTCATATTGTGAATTTAAGATGAAGCTGAATCAACTGGATCTCAACCTGCTGCTGGCATTTGATGCCTTAATGCAGGAGCGTAATGTCACCCGTGCGGCGGAGCGGTTGTTTATCAGTCAGCCGGCGATGAGCCATGCGCTGAACCGCTTGCGGGCAGCTTTTAACGATCCGCTGCTGGTCCGTACGCCTCAGGGGATGTTGCCAAGTCGGCGAGCTGAAACACTTTATCCCGGTGTGCAGCAGGCGTTGAGACTGTTAGAGCAGCAATTGAGTGAGCCGCAACCGTTTGATCCGGCCAGTTCTCAGCGGCGATTTGTTATCAGCACTACGGATTATGTCGAGTGTGTGTTGATCCCGCCGCTGATTGCCCAACTGAATCAGCTCGCTCCCGGCATCAATATTGAAATCTCCATTCTGCGCGATCAGTTGCCGGAAGCGGAACTTGCCAATGGCGATATCGATCTGGTGCTGGGTTTTGATGAATATATGCAGGTGCCGTCGCATCTCAGCCGTGAAACCTGGTTGACCGAACCGTTGAGTGGTTTGGTGCGCAAAGGGCATCCCAGTATTACTAGCGCCGTGGATTTGCAACAGTTGGTGACGACGCCGCATGTGTTTCACTCGCCGCTGGGCACCCAAGACTCCATCGTGGATCGGTTTTTAGCTAGGCAGGGATTAAAACGGCAAATATCGGTCAACAGCCAGAGCTATATGTCGGCGGCTGCCATTGTCAGTCAGACCGATCATCTTTTGGTATTACCTCAACGGGTCGCCACTATGTTGGCGGCTAGCGCGGTATTGCAGCAAGTGCAGTTGCCTGCAGCAATGCCCAGTTATCATCTCAATTGCGTCTGGCATCCGGTGCAGCAGTCACAACCAGCATTACAATGGCTGAAGAGGTTGATGCGGCAACTGGTAACGGCGTAAAGTGACCTGCAACAGTATCCTATAAATAAAGGGGATTATCTTGGACCATACGCAAGGGCTAGTAGCGTTTAAAGTGGAGGTGGCTGATTATCAGCAACCACGGCATGCTGAGGCTATTGTGACGTTAATGCAGCACTATGCTAGTGAGCCAACGGGCGGTGGCGCAGCTTTACCTAATGCTGTCGTCACCAACTTGGTGTCTACCATGGCACGGCTTGATTATGTCTTCAGCTTATTGATTTTTGCCGGAGAAACTCCGGTCGCGCTCGCTAACTGTGTGCTCGGATTTTCTACCTTTAAATGTGCGCCACTGCTCAACATTCATGATTTAGTGGTACACAGTGAGTGGCGTGGACGCGGGCTCAGCCAACTGTTGTTACAGGCGGTGGAACAGCAAGCGATACAACGCGGTTGCTGCAAAGTGACGCTGGAAGTGCTGGAAGGCAATACCGTCGCTCGTCATGCCTATCTCAAGGCCGGATTTGCCCCTTACCAGTTGCGACCGGAAACTGGGTCAGCTATGTTTTGGCAAAAACCATTAACATTAGGCTAGCAGGGCTTTGGCTTATATTCGCCGCATGTTGTTGCTTTGACAAGCGCGCAAAAAAAAGCCTCCACATACGCAGGAGGCAAAGTAAAAGCACTTCAGAGGTGAGTATTCTCACGCATACCTGACAAAATCGCTCATGAATTAATACCATGAATTCATGCCAATATGGCATAGTGATTCAGTTTGTCTTTACCCTCTGGAATAACGTTTGGCACCGTGCCGTTACTTTTTGATCCAGTTGCCGCTATTATCTTGGATCATGTGGCCTTTTTCAGCCTTGGCAATCACTTTGGCCGCAGCTAACTTGGCTACATCGGCGACCGCAATGCTATTCTGTTTGGCGATTTTTTCATACTGTGCTTGCCGCTTGGCATTGATATCTTTCACTAGCTCTGCAACACCTGCTGCTGGTTTCACCACCGCCAGATAACCATTTAACTGCTCACCAACTAAACCTTGATCCTTGGCGTCCTGTAAACTGATGGCGAAACTGGAGAAGCTCAGCAGCGTTGCGCAGAGCAGGGTTATTATTCGGGTTCTCATCTGTCAGTTCCTCATTGGGATCAAAAAAGTTCGTCATTAGACACCAGATCATCCAGTGCTTTATCCACTTTGATACGGATTTCGTGTTCAATCTTGACATTAAGATTGATCACTATCGGTTTATCCGGTGGTTCTATTTTGACCGTAGGGGTACAACCGCCGAGCAAGATGCCCAGCAGCAAACAACTTGCTGTTACACGCGGGAGACGATTCATATCCGGTTCCTGTTTCACTGCATGGATGCTTCAAGCTGCGTTTGCAATCGGTCACCGATTGACAGACTGCGAAGCAGTTGCAGCAGATTCTCTTGATGGCTGTAGTTTAACTCAATCGGCCGCTCAACACCCTTACCGTGGCCTTTGATCATCATATTAAGCGTGGCGTTGCCATCGGTGTTCATATCAAAGGTGCTGTAGATTTCTTGGTATTGCAACTCCTCCAGTGTAGAAAACACAAAATCAAGATAGGGCTGACCGGCACGCATCTGCTGCACTGCGGGATTGTTACCGATACGGATAACTCCTCCGGGCGCGCGCGATGCTAGATGTCCGCCGCTGACCGATAGCTGGTTATTGGTGATGGCAAGTGGTAACACACCGTCAAATAAGCCACTGGCATCAATGCCTTGTTGCGGATTGGCTTGTAGCAATTGATGCAGATCCAGCCCTAACAGCATTAGATAGGCGTCCGATGGTTGCTGCAGTTGCAGACGAAAACGCGGCAATGATAGTTGTCCGCCAAGAGCATTGGCACTGGCTGACAACTGGATATCAGCATCATTAAACCCCGGTAGCAACCAGTTGCTTGCCCGTTGACGCTTTTGCATATCCAATTCGGGCGTGAGTGAAATATCACCTTCGAGGCTGACATTATCCAGCACTACGCCTGGATTAAATGCCGCCATGTTCAGTGCCAGTCGTTGACAGTTAACCGCTGCTGTAGTGGGTTGGTTGCTGGCATTATCCAGCACGAAACGGCAAGCGCTGCTCGCCTGCAATCCTTCAAACGGTAACTGCCGATAACTGCCCGTGACATCATGGAGTTGAGGCTGGAACTGTCCACTCAACGTAAATGCTGTTCCCCGTTGTTGCAGTTCAATGTCGGCATTAAGGTGAGCGTTGCCATGCAACTGCCAGTCACCGGATAACACCAGATTTTTGGCCGCTAATGCTTGAATATCAGCCAATTTTGCCTGCATTTGCCAATGACCGAGTAGATGGTATCCTGCAGCGTCCACAGATTGCAGATCAGGGCGTAACTGATGCTGGCTGGTAAACTGCAGTCGGTCCAACTGCCATTGTTCCTGACTGCTGAGATGATTGCCATCCCATTGCCAGTGTTCGGTAAGTGCGGCGTTGTCGAGATTCAGAAGGGTTTCTGTGCGTGAGCCGAGTTTGCTCTGGCGCTGTTGGCTGACATGGATAGCTTTGGCATTGAATGCTAGCTGCTGTTTAAATGCCAAGGCTTGTAGTTGTGTTAAAGCCTTAGCTTCGCGCCAGTGCCACTGTTGTTGAGACAGTCCCGGTAATGTCAGCTTAAGTTCGCCGATACTGGCCTGAAGCGTATCGGCAGCGGCATTCAACGCGGTCAATTGTTGCTTAAGTTCCGGCCAGGTCAACTGTAATTGCTGCGGTGTCAGTTTGAATTGTAGGGGTTGCGTGCTGCGGCTATCGCTGCTGGCGATATTCATCTCCAGTTTATCGGTTTTGATCTGTAACTTTTGGGTTTGTAAGTGCGCATCTTCAGCGATAGAAACCAAGAGTTCAGCGCTGTCACCTTTGAGTTGTAGTTTGCCCGCTAAGCTGGCGTGAGTGCTTTGGCTGCGCACGCTAAAATCCGCTTGTTGCCACCGTAACCCTTGTGGCAAGTTAAGCTGTAGTTGCCAATCGGCCTGTAACTGCAGCGGCGGTAACTTCGGCAACAGTTGGTACAGCTGATGCTGCAGGGTATCGCTATCTTGCGGCATCAGGCCTATGGATGGGCGGGTGGCTGGCGCTAATATCAGGTGTTTGATATTGAGTGTCAGCCAGTCGCTGGCACTTGCCAATGAAGGAACTAGCTGCACTGCTGGCAGTGTCAGTGCGTGTTGCGTTAGATCCAGCGATGCGCCCTCGGGGATATCCAGCGTTAAGCCTGCCGTAGGCGCGGTGGTGGGTTGCTGGATAACTTGGCTTAGTTGTGATAATAACGATTCGACAGTCTGCCGGCTGTCTGACAATTCCGGCGCCGCTTGCCAGCTTGCGAGCCACTCAATTAGCGCCTGTCGCTGCGGTGCTGAGGTTTGCAGCGATAGTTGCATGGGAGCCAATGTTAATTGCTGTTGTTTATCCGTGGCGTTAAGGGTTAACGATACACTATTTTCCGGGCATTCTGCCGTTGCTTGGGGGGTGAGGTTTAAACGACCAACTGCTGGCAACCATAACTGTGGTGCTGACCAACAGACGGACATCAGACTATTACCTTGCTGTAACCCCAGTTGAACGTCTGCCTCAAGCCTACCGCCAATACGTGGTAACTTTTGCAGGAAATCTGTCTGTAACCAAGGGTATGCGGTCTGCAATGCTTGGACATTTTCGTCATCAGCCAACTGTGCAACCGCTGATTGCAGCGCATCAGTGGTGAGGAATAATTGAGCGTGCCAGGAGTGTTGTGGTGCGCCGCCATCTGTTGCTAGCTGCGCCTGCAGATCACCTCTAATCGCCATGAGTTGTTGCCATTGTGTTTGCTGCTGCCATTGCAGTTGACTGGCAAATTTTCCGTCACGGGTTAACGTCACCTGTGGCAGTCGCAGTCGTAAACTATTAGATGTGGCATTAGTAAAAGCCACTTCAGTGTTATTGAGCTGGATGTCTGGTACCCCAGCGGCAACAGGTAATGGCAGCGCATTGTTACCATCTTCCGGTAACAGCAGTTGTGGCGTCAATAACAGTCTGGCGCGCTGGTAGCTTACTGCGCGGATATTTTCTAACAGCCATTGTGAGCTGCCCATAGCTAACAGCGGATCATCTTGCCAATACCATTGCCATAGTAACGGAAGGGTTACTGGATGTTGCAGACGGATCTGCAACTGCTCAAAGTGCAGCTGGTTGCCTTGATAATTGAGTGTTAGTTGCGGCAGTGTCAGTGTATCTAAAGCCGGTATTTGCCAACTAAGTTGGGTGATTTGCAGTCCTTTCCCTTGTAACTGCTGGTTGAGTTGCGGTAACCACCAAGTCTGCTTCTGCGTGAGCAACCACCAGCCTGTTGCCAACATCAGCGAGAGTAGCAAAAAGCCACCTATCAACAACCTTATCAATAGGTAAAGCAGACGCTTACCGCTCATCATGGCTGATGACCGCTTATGCTTGCCAACTGATTTCAGTGGTCAACTCATGACGCTCACCAGGGGCGAGCGTTACCGCGTCCTCCAGTACATTAGCCGCTTCTAGACAGACCATCTGTAGGTAATCATCATCGTTAAAACGCGCCAATCGCCGTGACTTTTCTACCCAAGGATTCCATAACACGGCGGAGTGGCTATGCTCTCTTTTAACCACGATGGTGCCATGCGGAGTATGCAATTGCTGCACCGCTCCCAGACCGTTATAAACCCGGTCAGTTTCCCGCTCAAAGTGAACGTTGTCTTCGGTTTGCACATAAGGGCCTTTGCCAAACTCGATGTAGTGTGCGCCTTTAAACCCTTTAGCAATCAACTGATGAATATCACCAATTGGAAAATAACTGTGAAGTGCTTGCGTCAGCGTAACCGGGTGATCATCCAAATTGATGTTAACCAGACTGACGCGCAATTGTTGGCCAAATCGGCAGTGTAATTCTACGCGGGTGTTATGTGGCCAAAAACGCCGGTCAGCCGCTGCCAGCGGCAATACCAATTTCAGCGTGACTATCTCATCCTGAACCTCTGTGCTGAAGTGGTGCCATTGGCGATTTCTGGCAAAACCATGTTGTGGCCAATCGGCATTTGGGTGCTGACCAAACCATGGCCAGCATACGGGTATGCCGCCACGAATGCCGTTCCCAGGCTGGTAGTCATCAGCGCTGGAAACCCATAACAATGGTGCCTGGCCTTTAGGAATAAAGCTGTCAATTTGCGCACCTTGCAACAGTATCCTGGCGTAGCACAGCTTGCTGTTTACTTCGATATACTCAAGTCCGTTAGCGTGGACGCTGGTTGTTATCACCGCCATAGCATTTCCCTCTATTAACTGCCTATAACTGCCTAAGGTCGCCGTCATGATTACTCCTTATAGCTTAACGACTTTTGCTGCATCCTTTAAGCATTTGATCTTTATGGGCTGGGCAAATGGTTAAAGATCTGGTAAACCTGCATGCCTTCAGTTGCTAATGGAATCACTTGAGATGGATTTGACTTACGACAACAACAACGTGTTTGCTCGGATTATCCGGGGTGAACTCCCTTGTATCAAAGTGTATGAAGATGCCGAAACTTTGGCATTTATGGATATTATGCCGCAAATGTCAGGGCATCTGTTGGTATTACCAAAGGCTCCGGCGGTAACGCTATACCAGTTGCCGGATGACGCGGCTCTGGCCTGTTTCCGGACCATTAAAAAAGTGGGCACCGCCTTGCAACAGGCCATGGGGGTCTCAGGCAGTAGTTTAGTGCAACACAATGGGAGTTATGCCGGGCAAAGTGTGCCACATGTCCACTTCCATCTGCTGCCAGGGCCGTTGAAGGGATTAAAGCCACATGCGCAAGTCTCCGGTGACCACACCGAAATTGAAGCCATTGCTGCCCGTATCCGGGCACTGTTGGCTGAATGATAAACAATGTCACAGCTCACAGAATCCGTTGCTGATTGGCTCCTGGTGACTTTGGTAACTAAACCCTCCTTCGAGTTAGTGCGATCATTTTTTACAATAATCGGGGAATAACAGACGGGCAGGGGAAACCGATGAAACCTGTGTTTAAAATCGAGCATTCGCAACGGGAACACAGCGCTGAAGCCAGAACGCTCTGGTGTGCGCAACACGAACGCTGTGATTATGTGGTGATAGAAGGTGATGACGAAGTGCATTTTACTGATTACGCTCAGCCTGGCAGGCTGCAGTTGTTGCGGGCGGCGAAAGTCATCGACAGTGCTGAAGCGTTGTTGCAGTTTGCGCAGCAGGATTATCAACAGCGTTTTGCTGACTGAAGCCAATAAAAACCGGGCGCATAGTGCCAGTCCCGGTTTTTATTGGCATGAACCTTAATAAACTATTTCTTCAATCTGGCTGCAATATTTGCAACGCGTTCACCATATAGACGGGCACTTTCTAAATCACCCTCAGGGATTTTGTCTGCGCCAGCATCAGAAGGTGATTGCACCAACAGTCCCACTGAACCGCCGAGATTATTAATATCGTTACGGGTAGCGGCCATGGTATTAGACGGCAACTGACCGAGACTTACCCACAAGCCACCATGCTGAGACGCTAGCGTTTGTAGTGAGATCAGTGTGACTTGCTTGTCACCATTCAGGCTGGCACTGTTGGTAAATCCGCCGAAAACTTTATCTTTCCAGCCGCTGGTGAACCAGATTTTAGATGTTGCATCGGCAAATTTCTTGAATTGCCACGGCACTCCTCCCATATAGGTGGGCGCACCAAAAATGATGGCATCGGCAGCATTGAGGGTGTCAAAATCAGCATCGCTGATTTCTCCCTGCTCATTAATTGCGATCAATTGCGCGTTGGCGCCTTTAGCAACATATTCTGCAACCCGTTTGGTATGACCATACCCTGAAAAGAACACTACTGCAGTTAACGCCATAACTTCCTCACTTTGTTCTCGGTTATTCGACAGTGCCTAGGACTCAGAAACCTTTGGCCAGCCTCATGGTATATTTTGGAAACCAGGTATACAATAAGTGGCTTTAAAGTATGTTGGTTACCTGGAGGAAACCATGACCGAAGCACTTTCCTATAATGTCTATTCTCGCAACTGCCCGGCTCGCTGGTTTTTTGAACGGTTGGCGGAGCGATGGGTGTTATTGATTATAGGATTACTCCGTGATGGTAAACCGTTGCGCTTCAATGAATTAAAACGACAAGTGGACGGTATCTCGCAGAAAGTGTTGTCGCAGAAATTGAAACAGTTGGAGCGTGATGGGTTGATTGTGCGGCAGGTCTACGCCACTGTGCCGGTGACCGTTGAATACCAGTTAACTCAATTGGGGTTGTCTTTTGCCGACACCATTGAAAAGGTGTCGCAGTGGGCAGAGGCTAACGTGGAGCAGATGTTCCAGGCGCAGCAGCAATATGATGCCCAGACAGACGCCATGACACCACGTCCGTCAATGCGTTATCTTGGCTGAATTGACGGTTGTTGGTAGTAGAAAAACGCCCGCATAACGGGCGTTGTCTGTTTTATCAGCGCTTAGCGCTCAAATCAATTTGATACACGGCAAATCCCAGTTCATCAACGTGCAGTTTGCGCATGGGGCGATGTTGATGGGCGTTGATAAAATGCTCGGCCTTGTCGCTGTTTTGAGTGGTAAAGCGGATATCTAGCGGGATATCGCTGCGAATATCGGCAAAGTCCCAGTTGTAGTCTGCCGCCGGATTAACCATGGTTTGATACTGACCGCTGTCGGCATCAAACTTGGACTGTGTACTGATGTAATTCACTAGGGCTTCGCGGTTACTGCTTGGTAACTCCATCACCACATGTTGGCTGCCAGTGCCGGCAAACTTTCCGCCAAATGCCCGATAGTTGTTCGTTGCCACAATAAACGTTTGTTCAGCCATTGCTTTTCCCGTCAGCAGTTTGCCGCTGTCTGTACGATAACTTAAGTCAACAATCCTAGATGCGTGTGGATCTACAACCTGGCATTCGCGGTCGAATTTGCTTGGCTGCGTTACGTCAATTCGGTAACTGACGCCATCGATAATATCGAAATTGTATGTGGGATGATTGTAGTTGATCAGTTGCTGCGGCTTGCTGCTATGAGGGTCAATACGGTTGAACTGATTCGCCGCACATTCCAGCCAGTCTTTTAATTCGGCACCAGTGACTTTGACGGCAACCATGGTGTTGGGAAACAGATAAAGATCGGCGGCATTTTTGAAGGTCAAGGTGCCCTTGGCAACTTGGATGTACTGATCAGCATCACTGGTGGTGCCATGACGCCCACCCGCTTTAAATGGCGCGGCGGCAGATAATACCGGCAATCCTTTTAGTGTTTCTGGTAACTGTGCTTTCACCTCTGCTATCTGCGCATCCGCCACGATTTGGACGGAAGGATCATCCTGCACTTGCGCCAGATAACTGTACATATCCGTGGCCGCCGCGCCAATAGGGCGCTCCATATACGCTTGAGTCCCTTGGTGCTCGGCAGCCACGGCCTGATGAATATGTGCATCGGCGGTCACCAAGGCTTGTTTGCGAATACCATCGTAAATAGGGACGGCTTGGGCGCGGGCATCGACAATTTGCCAGCGGTTCTGCTGCAACTGCAGGGTAAAATCGACCTGTCCCATGTTATCCCCCCAACGCCCTGGCATAACGGCAGGAATACCGTTCATCAGGCCTTTGCTGATATCAGTATTGGGCAAACCACTGTAACGGGGCGCCGGGAAAATCGAATGGCTGTGACCAAAGAGTACAGCATCTATGCCGGGTACTTGCGTGATGGCATAAACCGCATTTTCAGCCATTGGATCTCCCGGATTCTCAGTTGAACCAATCCCCGAATGCGGAATGGCAATAATGATATCCGCACCTTTAGCCTTCATCTCGGGCACCAGCTTTTTAGCGGTCTCAATAATGCTGTCGGCGCGCACTTTTCCGCGCAAATTCTGTTGATCCCACTGCAGAATTTGTGGCGGCACAAACCCAATATAGCCGATATTCAATGTGTGACTGTGACCCGCACTATCCGTCACCTGCGTAGCTTTAATCAAATAAGGTGTGAACAGATGTTGACCTTGCTTAATGCCACCCCAGCACTGTGCTGCCGCGCAGTAAACGTTAGCGTTGATATAGGGAAAACGGGCGCCAGACAGCGACTTATGCAGAAAATCCAAACCATAGTTGAATTCATGGTTACCAATATTACCTACGGTGTAATCCAACAGATTCATTGCCTTATATACCGGATGTATCTGCCCCGGTTGCAAGCCGGTATGGGCCATGTAATCTCCCATCGGACTGCCTTGTAACAGGTCACCATTATCTACCAGCACCGCATTGTCGGCGGCTTTACGGGCCGCGTCTATCAAGCTGGCGGTGCGTGCTAGACCAATGGTTGGATCTTCTTTGCCCGCATAATAGTTGTAATCCATGATATTGGCGTGCAGATCAGAGGTTTCCAATACTCGCAGTTTGACGGTTTGGAACTGCTCGGTCTGCTGTGCGAAGGCTGTAAAACTAAAGGCAATCGCCAGTGTCAGTAGTGATGTTTTATACATAAAAAGTCTTATCAATTATGTTAGACGGATGGATGCTCGCTCAAGGGGCGTAGTTTGCCGATGAAACGTGACCAGAGGTAGGTAAACTTAGCGGTTATTTCTTAAAATTACCGGAATTTTTGTAACAGAAGCTGACATAGGAATCGCTGTTTTACGGTCATCCCTGTAAACACGGGATGTTCTTCGGTTTTGTTGAGAATTTTCAGCATAATAGGCTAATGTCAGCGGCATGGGATGTGGACGACTGCGTTGGGCAGAAAATTCTTACAGTTCAGTGATTGTTCCTACTTGGCAAAACTTGGTAAGGTTGGTGCGGGAATCAATCTAGGTTGTCGTGCCCGGCCGCGATGAGTGGCTTTTCATAATCATAAACAGGCGACAGCATAAGAAAAACGGAGTCACAATGCACAAAACAGTAATTGCTACTGCCATCGGCGCAGCGCTGATCCTCAGCGCTTGTGGTGAGCAGAAAGCGCAGGAACCCAAAACAGCAGCTAAGGTTGCAGCACAACAACTGGCAAGTGATGCTAGTAAGATTGCCGCACCGGCTGATACCAAAAAAGACACTAAGAAAGTGGGAAACGTATTGCTTGAACCAAGTCCGCTGACATTCCAGGCGCCGCAGTATGACCTGATCACCAAAGCGGATTTTATGCCAGCATTCAAGGCGGGCATCAAAGAACACAGCGAAGAGATTGCGGCAATTGCCAATAATCCAGAAGCGCCAACCTTTGCTAATACTATTGTGGCGATGGAAAAAACCGGTGCCATTCTGGATCGTACCAGCCGGGCGTTCTTCCAGTATTCCGGCCTGTTAGCTGATGATGAAGTACAGAAGATCGAAGAGCAGGCAATGCCAATGCTCACCGAGCACTCTGATAACATCTATATGGACCCAAAATTGTTTGCCCGTGTGCAGGCGGTATATGACGCTAAGGATAAGCTCACTGACAAAGTGGATCAGCGCTTAGTCCAGCATTATTACGACCAGTTTGTCCGTGCTGGTGCCAAACTGAACGATCAGGATAAGGCTAAACTGCGTGACCTCAATGGCGAACTGTCCAAGCTGGCAACCGAGTTTTCACAGAATATTCTGAAGTCATTTAAAGACGACACGATTCTGGTTACCGACAAAGCACAGCTCAAAGGTCTGAGTGACGATGAGATAGATGGTCTCGCTGCCGCTGCCAAAACAGCAGGTAAAGAGGGATATCTGATCTCTTTGGTGAATACCACCCGTCAGCCATTACTGATGCACTTAGATAACCGCGAACTGCGTCAGAAAATCTGGGAAACCTCAGCAAATCGGGCACAGAGCACTAACGGTCCAATCGTATTGAAGTTGGCTGAGCTGCGTGCCGAGAAAGCCAAACTGCTGGGTTATGACACTTGGGCCGACTATGTGCTGGCTGATCAGATGGCCGGTAAGCCTGCCGCGGTATACAGCATGCTGGACAATCTGGCACCTAAAGCTGTTGCTAAGGCTGAGCATGAAGCTGCAGATATCCAGAAGGAGATCAAAGCCGAAGGTGGTAATTTTGAACTCAAACCTTGGGACTGGAACTACTACGCCGAGAAAGTGCGTAAGGCCAAATATGATCTCGATGAAGCACAGATCAAACCTTACTTTGAGTTTAACCGCGTACTGAATGATGGCCTGTTCTTTGCCATGAACAAACTGTATGGCATTACCTTCAAGCCACGTACCGATCTGCCCGTATGGCAGGAAGATGTCAAGGTATGGCAGGTGTTTGATAAAGACGGTAGCCCGTTGGCGTTGTTCTATCTGGACCCTTATGCCCGCGTGGGTAAAAATGGTGGTGCTTGGATGGATGAGATTGTCACCCAGAACTATCTGCTGGATGGCAAGCCTGTCGTATATAACGCACTCAACATTCCAAAACCAGCAGCCGGACAGCCAACGCTGCTGACCTTTGACGAAGTGGTGACCATGTTCCACGAATTTGGTCACGCCGCACATGGTATCTTCTCCAAAGTGAAATATCCGAGTTTGGCAGGAACGTCTACTGCTCGTGATTTTGTGGAGTTCCCGTCACAGTTCAATGAGGATTGGGCCATCAATCCAGAAGTATTGGCAAATTACGCCAAAAACTACAAAACTGGCGAGCCAATCCCCGCGGATCTGCTGAAGAAAATCCGTGATGCCGCCACTTTCAATCAAGGCTTCAACACCGTGGAATACTTAGGTGCCGCGTTGTTGGATATGGAATGGCACTCAGTGAAGGCTGGCAGCAAAATCACCGATGTCAACGCGTTTGAAAAAGCCGCTCTGGAAAAACACGGTATCTACTATGCACCCATAATGCCGCGTTACCGTTCCTGCTACTTTAGCCATGCGTTTTCTGGCGGCTACTCTGCAGGTTACTACGCTTACCTGTGGACAGAGGTATTTGCCGCTGATGCCTTCTCTTACATGAAGGAGCATGGTGGTTTGACTCGCGAAAATGGCGACAAATTCCGCGAGGATGTGCTGTCAAAAGGCAATAGTCAGGATCTGATGCAGGATTACATCAACTTCCGTGGTCAGCAGCCTACTATTGATGCATTACTGAAGCGTCGTGGTCTGGTAGACTGATATCGCCTTAAAGGTATCGACACCCGCCTGATGGCGGGTGTTTTTTTGTATTCTGATTAAGGAGTTATCATGGATGAAGTTCAGTATCCGATTCACGGAAGCTGTCAGTGCGGTAATGTAACTTACGAATTGCTGGCACCACCACAGCGGGTTGTGGCTTGTCATTGCAAAGCGTGTCAAAAGCTGTCTACCAGCGCCTTTAGCATTACCGCTTTGGTCAACGCAAAAGACGTGGTCTTTCACGGCGAGATGAAACGTTGGGAGCGTAAGGCCGACAGCGGTAATATTAATGCAGCCATGTTTTGTCCCGTTTGTGGCAACCGCATATATCACGTTAACCCAGCACATCCAGAGCAAATCAAATTGAAAGCGGCGAATCTGGATGACACGCGCATTCTCCAACCGACAATACACGCCTGGGTTAGCGAAAAACAGGACTGGTTCCAGATCCCCGCGGGTGTGAAACAGTTTCCCCGTCAGCCAGAGTAATTAACGCGATTTCCAGCTGTTGGCGTATGGACTCAAGTGTTAATGTTGGCGTAAAAACGGCGCTGGTGAAAAAAGGAGTAAACATGTTGATTCGACGTATGACGGCGGCAGATGTTGATGCCGTCAGCGCTGTTTGTATGCGTTCATTCAGTAAAACCGTTGCGGCCTCATTGCCGCCAGCTGGAGTGCAGACCTTTGCTACCGTGGCCGCTGCTACAGCTTTTTTACAGCGGTTCCAACAGGGAAGCATTATTTTGGTGGCAACAGATGCGGCACATATTACCGGCGTGATAGAGCTTAGCGCTGCTAGTCATGTGGTGATGTTTTTTGTTGATCCTGATTTTCAGCTACAAGGAATAGGTAAGCAGTTATTGAAGGCAATACTGCAACATGCCACCGCCAAGGCGGTCACAGTGAACGCATCACTCTATTCTATTCCTGTGTATCGCAAAGCGGGTTTTGAGTGTCACGGCGAGGTGGCGGAGAAAGCCGGATTAATCTATCAGCCGATGGTTCTACACCTGTAAGCCGTGAGTTACAAAGATTGCCGTTATCACCAATCTTGAAATGAGTTTATCGACAGTATGTCTGTAATGCAGTGGTGTTGCCGTAGCCGATGACTTAATGGCAATCACTTGTGATTCATCAATAATTTCACTAAATCCTGGCTTCTCAAAACCTTTGGCTCGGATACAATGTCGTGAAAGAAATGAGCTGTTAGCACTGTCTGGTGGCGCAACGTGACTAGCTGACTAGCGATATAGGGGATACATGCAGGAGAAAATGATGATCGAACCGCAGCAAACAACCAGACCTGATGACAGTACTTTGTCGATCATGATGTCGCATTTTATTCATCTGGATCAGGTCATGTGGAACCGTGTGCAGTGGTTGATAGCGATTCAGACGGCGGCCATTGGCGGGGCATATGCCCTAAAATCTGATCCACATAATTCTGCTGTTGTTCTGTGCCTTTGTGCTTTTGTTACGGTGATCCTGTTGTTGATGATGCGGCGTGATGAAGTGATCCGTGATGCTAACTTGCCGTTATTGAAAACGTTGCATCCTCAATTCACCTTCAGCCCTAAATGTTCAAAAGGCGCGCCCCTGAAAGGAAGGCAGTTAAATGGCATTCTGTTTTTTTCGTTTCTGTTGATAGATCTGTTTGGGGCTATTATCTTCATTATGGTTCCGGCAACGATTAAATAGCACGGGTGGGTAATGGTCATAGTACAAAAAGAGCTGCACTGCAGCTTTTTTTATGGTTTTTTCTCAAAATAATTGCGTTTGATGACAAGTAATTGCCTATGCCAATGGGGCAAAAAAAGGTATTGTTAGTGGAAGTTGCAAAGATGTAAACGGACTCACTCCATGAGCAGAACAGGTCATCTCCATCCATGACAAACTGTATCCGTTTGTTGGCATTTGCCACGCTATTTTTTGCTTTTGAATTACTGGCTGCCGCAGCAGAGACTGTTGACGCCAGCAATATTGCCCCCCTGAATCGTTATTTCAACGAGATCTGGACGACGCGCCAAGGGTTACCCCATAACACAGTTAACAGCATAGTTCAGACCCCTGAAGGTTACTTATGGTTGACTAGCTGGGAAGGCGTTGCTCGTTTTAATGGTAATAAATTCAAGATGTTTGGTCGTGACAATACCACCGGATTACCGGATGTTGGCACTCGGACCTCCTATCTGGATCAGCACGGAAGGTTAATTATCGGGGGTGCCAGAGGTGGGCTGACGACAGTAACAAATGGCAAATGGCTTCCGTTGCCGCCTGTCGGCGTGTTGATCAACCGTATTTGGGTGGACCAACACAACACCATGTGGATTGGCACCGAGGGTGGCGGAATGTTCCGTCAGGATGCTGATGGGACCCGTCAGCAGTGGACGACGGCGCAGGGGCTCCCCAGCAACACAATTTATAGTTTTGCTAAAGCCGCAGATGACAGTATCTGGATTGGTACTGCTGGAGGCTTGGTGCTATGGGACCACAAAAAATTTACCTCTATCGCGGCGCTGCATGAAACGCCTATTTTTGATCTATTGAATACCGCAGAAGGACTTATTGTTGCCAGCGAAACTGGTGTGCGTCGCAAGGTGGGAGAAAACTTCGAGTTTCTGCATCCGCAATTACAAAATGTGGCGGTGTCCAAGTTGTTACTCGATCATCAGGGAAGCCTGTGGATGGGCACGGTCCAGCAGGGTATTTTCCGCTTGAGTCAGACTTATGGGTTAGAACATCTGGATGCGAGTCAAGGTATGCCTAGTAACCGGGTGCTGGATATCTTTGAGGACAAGGAACAAAGCATCTGGATTGGTACTAATGGCGGTTTATTTCGCTTGCGGGATGCACCGTTTTCAACGATTACCACCAAGCAGGGTTTGGTCGGTAACTATATTCGAGCTTTGCTAGAAGCTGAAAATGGTGATATCTGGGTGGGCAGTTCCCGCGGATTGAGTCGCTATTCCCCCGAAAAAGGCCAAGTCGTTGACAATGTGCTGGCAGGCGAATCTATCCTCAGTTTGGCGCCCATGGATAAGCAGAGATTACTGATTGGCACCTATACTGCGGGGGTATTTATTTATGAGAATGGCAAAACTCACTTGCTTGCTGATCGTAACTCTGGATTAGTTTCCAACGAGGTGAGGGCGCTCCTGCAAGACCCTGATGGCAGCGTCTGGATCGGTACGGCACAAGGTCTGGCGCATTGGCACGACGGTAAAATTGATAACCTCACGACTCAGGATGGTTTACCGGGCAACTTTGTAGTGGAATTACTGCGCTGTGACGACAAAATGTGGATTGGTACCGGCACTGGCATTGCCATCTATCAACATGGCAAGTTCACTGAAATGCCTATCCATCAATTTGATCAGGCAGAATATGCTTTTGGCCTTTATCCGCAGCCAGAGAAGCGATTGCTTTGGGTTGCCACTGACCGTGGCTTATTACGTTTGCGGCTGGACACCGGTGAAATCAACCTGATTGGTCGTCGCAGTGGGTTGCCCTTTGACAAATTTTTCCAACTGCTGATCGATGGATTTGGCAATATCTGGATGACCAGTAATCGTGGCATTTTGCGCTTTAGTGAAGCGGATGCCAATGCGGTGGCTGATGGCCGGATGGCAACGTTGGCAACTGTGCTGTATGGCGAAAGTGATGGCATGCTGAGTGCGCAGGCTAACGGTGGTTCAAATCCTACAATGGTGGCGAGTCGTGACGGTACTTTGTGGATGGCGACCGCCATGGGCGTGACCTCAGTAAGACCGCAGCGCTTGCAGCAGTTTGCTGAACATATACCGCAGGTCGTGATAGAGCACATCACCCTGGATAGCGAATCGGTACCACTGAGTGCCGAGTTGACGGTGGCGGCTGCGGTACAACGTTTG
Organism: Shewanella sp. 4t3-1-2LB; assembly: GCF_017368415.1. NCBI lineage: Bacteria > Pseudomonadati > Pseudomonadota > Gammaproteobacteria > Alteromonadales > Shewanellaceae > Shewanella > Shewanella sp. 4t3-1-2LB. The sequence continues at coordinate 3,897 of NZ_JAFNJD010000037.1, read as the reverse complement.
GAAATTCAATATGCCGGCCTCAGTTTCATTATGCCAACCCGGTTGCGTTATCGCACTAAACTGGAGGGTTTCGAGCAGGAGTGGCGCGATAAAACCGGCCAGAACCAAGTGGAATTTACCAACTTGGCACCTGGGACCTATGTGTTGGATATTCAGGCCGCCAATCCTGGTGGACACTGGAGTCCGTCAGCAAAATTGACCATAGTGAAATTGCCATTCTGGTGGCAAACATTACCCGCCAAATATATCGCATTAGCAGTAGCAATATTGTTGATTGTTGGGTTCACTTACTGGCGTACCGCTAGTTTGCGGCGTTCCAAGCAGTATCTATTACAGCAGGTGGCCAGCAAAACCGCAGAACTGCAACGGCAGGCTGAAAATCTGGCAAGCGCCAACCAAGAAAAGTCGGTATTGCTTGATAAGTTGCAGCAGCAAACACTGGCGTTAGAAATTCAAGCCAAGCAGGACTCACTGACGGGATTAGCCAATCGCCGAGCCTTCGATGAACACCTAGCACAGGAATTTATGCGGGCAAAACGACTGGTGCAGCCTTTGACGCTGGCGTTTATCGATATTGACCATTTTAAATGGATCAACGACAAGTATTCCCATAGTGTTGGTGATAAGGCGCTGATCCGTTTGGCAAAACAGCTGCAGTTATCCTGCCGCGGCATTGACATCGCTGCGCGTTGGGGCGGCGAAGAGTTCTCCTTGTTGCTGCCAACCACTACCAGTCAGCAGGCGCTGCAGGTTTGTGAGCGGTTGCGTATTGCTGTGGAATCGATGGACTGCAGTGATATTGCCCCAGGGCTGAGATTGACGGTTAGTATCGGACTGGCCTGTTCCGATGATATTACGGAATCGTGGCAGCTGTTAAATGCCGCTGATGATGCACTATATCGTGCCAAGAATAACGGTCGTAACCGTGTTGAAAGTTATCTTTAACCGTCATTTGGTTATCGCGCTTTGACGTTGCCGACAAAGCCACAATGCGACCGCCATGCAGAGACATCCCAACACTAATCTTGGCCAGTCGTTGACTTGGCCGTGCCAGAACCACACGTTTACCATGATCCCGGCAGGGATCAGCATATTATTCATCACCGCCAGTTGCTGAGCATTCACTAAGGTTGAACCATAGCTCCAGCCCAGATAACCCAGCCCAGAAGTGACAACGCCCAACCATAGCAATATGCCTTGCTGCTGCGGCGTCCATGGCAGTTTTGACCAGTCTGCCAGCCCTAACATGGCGGCACTGGTGATGACGGCGGCGCCGAGGAAAAACCAAAAAAAACGCGCGCGATGGGGCAGCTGATTTTGCAGGCTTTGGTGGCGATACCACACCTGACCAAAGGCAAAACAGGCGTTTGCGGCCTGGATTAGCAAAAACCCTTTCCAGTAATCTTCACTGAGTTCGGTCCAGCGGATCACTGCCGCACCCGCTACTGCGAGCAAAGCCGGAGCCCATAACTGTTTGGGCCAGCGTTTGGCAAACAGGTCGGCAAATAAACTCACGTAAATTGGCGTGAAAATGGTAAATAACAGCAGCTCTGGCACACTTAGATAGTGATAGCTGCGATACAGAAACAGGTAAGTCATACCAATTTCAATAGCACCGGTGGCCATCATTACCAACGCCTGACGCCAGTGAACTGGCCGCCAGAACGGTAGAAATATCATTAGCGCTAACAACATTCTAGAGGTAACCGCAATGTAATCATCTACCTGTCCTGAGAGATAAGCGCCTATCAATGAAAAGGAAACAGCCCAGAGTGCAGTGATCAGCCACAGCAATGCCATGTTAACGTCCTGAAAAAGTCAGTGGGCTGTCGGCCTAAAGCCTCGATTTTGTTGTATCGAACAGAACCACACAAGTGGGGGCAGTTTAACAGAAGTGATTGGCATTGATGATTGACTGATGGCGAAATTATCGGCACTTCCACTGCGGTAAAACAGTGAATGACCATGACAGTCATTCACTGCTAACTGACATTACACCCTGAAGCCTGCCACCATTTGCTGCAACTCATTGCTAAGCCGCGCTAATTCATTGCTGGAGGCCACTGTTTGTTCACTGGCCGCCGCAGCCTGATCGGCCGCATCACGGACGTTCAGAATATTGTGGTTAATATCTTCTGCCACGGTGGTCTGTTCCTCAGCTGCGGTCGCAATCTGTTGCCCCATATCGCGGATATGATGGGTCAGCTCGGTAATAGTATGCAACGCTGAACCGACCACATTCACATGCTGTACGACGCTTTGCGTGCTTTCATGGCTGTCGTTCACTTGGGTAGCCGCTTCACGGGCACCTTGTTGCAGCCCTAAAATCAGCGATTCAATCTCTGAGGTCGAATTGTGCGTGCGTTGTGCCAGATTCCGTACTTCATCAGCAACCACGGCAAAACCACGACCAGATTCACCGGCTCGGGCGGCTTCAATCGCGGCGTTCAGCGCTAGCAGGTTAGTTTGCTCGGCAATCCCTTTAATCACATCCATGATGCTGCCAATTTGCTCGCTGCTGCTCACCACATGATCCATCGCCTGCGATGATTGCTGCATTTTTTGGCTTAGCAGCTGCATCTGCGCGATGGTGTTGTCCAGTTCCTGATTCGCAGCGGCGGTTTGCTGGTCAGTTCGCTCTACGGCACTGGCAGATTCTTCCGCGTTGCGGGCGACTTCGGCAACTGTCAGGGTCATTTCGTTGATGGCGGTGGCAACCTGATCGGTTTCCTGTTTCTGTTGTTGCGCACCAATGCTGGTTTGCTCGGTAACTGCCGATAACTCGGTCGCCGATGATGCTAGCTGTACCGCGCTTTCTTTCACCTGACTAATAAGCTGCCGTAGACTCTGAGTCATGGCAGCAATTGCCTGCATCAGTTGCCCCATTTCATCTTTGCGTTTGGCGTTGCTCTGCGCCGTCAGATCGCCTTCACCAATGCGTTTGGCAACGTCCAATACCTGCTGTAAGGGTTGGTTGATGCCGCGACTTATCACCAAGGTAGCGCTGAAGCCGACAAACAAGGCGGCCAAAGTGGCGATGGTCACGTAAATATAGGCAGAGTGCGTGATACTTTGTTGCAGATTAGCCTGCGCTACGCTCTCCTGATTGGCGGTGTCCACCAGTGTCTGCTCATCTTGCTCCAGTGCGGCACTGTTTTTTGCCAGTGAGCTCATCAGGCCGGGTAGGGTACTGGCAATTGCCACGTATTGTTTGAAACTGTCACTGATATCAGTAAGTAACTGTTGCTGTGAAGATGCTTGAGTCTGTAACTGGGTGATATAGGTGTCAAACTCAGCCGCGGTATCTTGCAGTTTTCCCTGTATATCATCCCCTCGTAGCAGTTCTATCACTAAAAAGCGCGCCTGATAAAAGCGCTTACCAAGTTGCGCGGCCAGATGTTGCAGGCTGTCATCACTGGCAGGAATTGCGGCTGTTAACTGCCGCAATAGTTCACTGGCATGATTGATGTGCGTTTGTAACTGGTTTTCAGCGGTAATCCTGGCGCTCACAGATTGTTTAAGTTGCGTGAAAGAATCATCATATAGCTGTAGTTGTTGCGCCAAGTGATTGAGACGTTGGCTGCTGTCACTGCTACGTTTTAGTTGCAAGTCATGATCTACCAGCGTCTTAGCGGCCTGTAATTCAGTGGCGATATGAGCGGCGATGTCGCCATTAAAGTCTTTGAGGTAGCCTAAGCGACCGCTCGCCAATTGACTGATATGATTGTTAAAAATGATGATATGTTGCTGTTTTTCAGTCTGACTCTCAATTTGATTTATCACCATCAGACCGATGCCACCAACGAGGAGGGTCAATAACAATACGGCTCCAAAACCTGTTCCTAATTTAAGCTTTACGCTCCAGTCATTAAACATCGAATATCCCCTAAAAAATTA
>NZ_JAFNJD010000036.1:0-47767 GCF_017368415.1 Shewanella sp. 4t3-1-2LB | reverse complement strand
GGTTTCTTCAACAACCGTCAAGTGTTCGAGTAAGTCCATCAGGGCTGCTAATTGCGAAATGGGCAGCCATTAGATCACAGCATAGAGCTACAACTCAACACGGGCTAAAAAGTACGATCCCGCCCTGCGGCGGTAACCGCCATATATTGCTAACCTTACAAGGCGAATGATTTCAAAGTCGCTGGTATCCCTGTAACAGCAGTAACATTGCGAACAGCAGCAGGATCACGCCGCTAAAGACTAAAATCCCACGATTATTACGCTGCAACCATTGGCTGCAACGGGGGATATTCAGTGCCCAGCCAAGAAATCCGAACCACAATAACGCCAGACTGAAAAACAGGATCACTAATGCCAGCTTAAACTGCAGTGGGCTTTGCAGTGGCAGCATCCCGGCAATTACACTGAAAAAATACACATAGGCCTTGGGATTCAAGGCATTGGTGGCAAAACCTGTCCACCAGCCATGACGGCGAGAATAGCTCCGCAGTGTCTTGGGCATTTGTTTATGTTGCACTGAGTCTTGCGTGGCAAGCGCCCCAGACAAACAGCCATAGCCCAGATATCCCAGCCACAATGCAGCACACCAAGGCAACCATAACATCAGTTGCGGCAACCAGTGTTGCAACAAGGCTGCGGCAAACGTTACCGTAATGGTGTGTAACATAATGGCCGAGGCCAGTCCCAACGCTAGGAAAAACGCATAACGGCGTCCCCCCACAACACTGGCTCGCAGCATCAGCGCAAAATCGGGGCCAGGAGCGACCAACGCCGCCACATGTACAGTTCCCAAAGTAAATAACAGCGACAACCAACTCATAGTTTGTTTTCTGTGAACCCAATAAGCCTTAGATAGGCATCAGTGTAATGGAGTCTATTGCGAAGGGATTGGAAAAAATTGCAGCTAACCAGCAAGTTGACGCCGATACAGCGCAGGCGTCAGATTGTAACGCCGTTTAAAGTAATGATGCAGATGACTTTGATCATAAAATCCAGCGGCACTGGCCGCGGTAGCCACATCATTGCCTGCTGCCAGTAGTTGTCGAGCATAATCCACACGCAGAGCCAAGATGTAAGCATGCGGTGTCATACCAAAACTACGGCGGAACCTACGTAGAAATTGAAACTCATTGAGTTGAAACAGTTGGGCGAGAGTCTGTAAGCGGTGATTCGCGGCTAAATCGGCATAGAGAAAATCCTTTAACAGCGTTATCTGCCATGCTGTAAGCCCGCCAGCAATCGCAACCGAACGTCGCTGGCTGTCGCCATGACGCTTGATAAGTGCGCTCATCAGCTCCAGCAGTAAACCATCAACCGCAATGGGGGCACCGTGTGGTTGATTCACCAGTTGATGTAGTTGTAATAAGCCGCGATATAGTGGTTGATCAACAATCTCTGGCCCGTTGAAATAGGGTTCGGCCGCATATCCTAATTGCTGTGCAAACTGAGCCCATGCCGCACCACTGATCCGTAACAACCGCACTTGGTAAAGTGCTTTGTTCAGTCCTTCACCATCATGCACTTCATCCGGGTTAATCAGCGAAATCCGCCCGGGTGCCAGTAAATACTGAGATCCGCGATGCATAAAGCGCTGGGCACCACAATCGACCACACCGATATGAAAGTCAGCATGCACATGCCGATCAAAGGCAAAACCCTGATAACGGGCACGCACTAGCTCGATACCACTAACCGGCGTCAATAATTGATGTTCAATCGCGGGTGCGGACAAGATAAACACAACTCAGATAAGCAGCAGATTAAAGTCAGTGTAACCGTCTGCACTCGCCAATGCTTGTAAAAAACTGCAGCAAACCCTGCAAAAAAAGTGCACTGTTCAGACGATTATTCTGCAGTACGTTGCAATCTTGCCCAATAAAAACCATCAAAACCACTGTTGGCCGGGCTGATAGTAGCATCATCTAACAGCCGGAAGTTGCTATGACTGGTGAGAAAGTTATCGACTTGCTGTCGGTTTTCATCCGGCATAATGGAACAGGTGGCGTACACCAGAATGCCGTCAACTTTCAACATCCGGCTGTAGCTGTCGAGGATCTGTGCTTGCAATGCCTGTAATACGGGTAAGCGCGTTTCGGTGTCACGCCATTTAGTGTCAGGGTTGCGTTTTAGTACTCCCAAGCCAGAACACGGGACATCCAGTAGCAAGCGATCTGCCGACAATTTCAGGCGTTTAATGGTTTTACTGGAGCTGATCAGCCGGGTCTCAACATTATGTGCACCCGCACGGCGTGCGCGCTCTTTGAGATTGTCCAGCTTCCACTGTTCAACATCCATTGCCAGTAATCGGCCTTTGCCCTGCATTTTGGCAGCCAGGTGCAGCGTTTTCCCACCCGCACCAGCACAGGCATCAATCACCCGCATTCCCGGTGTCACATCCAGCGCGTCAGCCACATGTTGTGAGCCGGCATCTTGCTGTTCAAACCAACCATCCTTAAATGCGTCAGTACGAAATAACGCTGCATCAGAAGTCACTTCCAGCGCCGTTGCAACGCCTTCCACCGCAACGGCGGAAATGCCCTCTTTTGCCAGCCGCGATTGCAGTTGATTACGGTCACATTTAAGCAGATTAGTGCGCAGATAGCGCTTAGGGGCTTGCGCCAACGCCGCACGCTCGGCCGCCCAACTGTCACCTAACTGCCGCTGTCCCAGCTCATCCAGCCACGCCGGACAACCATCGCGTAATGCTGCCACGCTATCGGCATGCTGCAGCCGTAATGCCAGCGTTTTCGCGTCAATGGCCTTAGCCTGTTGCCAACCGGGGGGCGGTAATTGCCGATAAGCATGCCAGGCCATCAGTAAATCAGCGGCATGTTTGCCCGCATCGGCTAAGGACACATGCGCTAGATAACAGTATAAGTTCAATCGTCTGATAATCTCACCAACCACACGAGTTATCTGTGCTTGCTGTGCAGGGGCTAATTTCAAACCAGCAAACTGTCGAGAGTAAGCCCGATCCAACGGCGCGCCATCACTGATAACATCGCGGATAACTTGCGCTGCGAGTTCACAGGCATAGATGGATAAAGAGTATTCAGACATAACAACAGCCTCGGCAGCAAAAACCGCGGGATCATAGGAGGATGTCCGGGCCTTGGCAAGCCCGGACCGGACACAGCAGATTAGATACCGAGTTTATCAAACAAGTCTTCAGTGACATCCCCGCTGTGACTGGCGCCCCGTGAATGCATCGCCAAAATATCATCAGGGTCCATTTCCTCTTCGACGTCAACGGACGCCAAACCGATGAATTCAGTGTTATCCATGGCAAATTCAAGATAAAAGATATTATTGTTTTCAGTACGGAAACTCACCCGACGAGTGACCGGCTCATCCAGATTAGCCTCAATGGATAATGTCAGTTCACGGTTAATAGTGAGCATTTTAGGCTGACTCTGACTGATGGACGTTTGCAACTCTTTGGAAACCTGATTAATAAAGTTGCCCAACATCTGGTTCATCAGCTCACCCATCACGTTTGCCACTTCATCAGAGGTGTACTTGATGGCTAACTCATCTTCCGGCATGCCCATACTCAACAGGTAGCGGCGGTAGATCTCCATGGCCGCATCAGCTGAAAAGTTGATCACCACCAGTCCTGAGAAACCACCATCAAAAATCGAAAAACACCCCAGATCTGGCCGCAAACGCGTTTGCCCGATGCGCTGAACCATACCAGCATGACTAATTCTGCTAGCCGTGGTGGTTGACAAGACCTGCGACACCGACCGACATAGTTTTAGTAAAATATCATCCGAGTTGATCACTTGAGATGGCTGCATCTGAGCTGCTCCTGATAGCCATCCGGACAATGCAATAGCCACATATATCCGGAGAGAAAACAAATAATTATAAAGCGTAGTCTGATTCTATGCTGCTGGCTTCCACAAAGGCAAAGTAATTTGCTTGCCATCCCGCGTTTATGACGGAAAAATGAGCGTGATCAACTATTGAAAATACCGTTTAGCGAAATACTTTCAAATGCTAATGGAATTGCTGTATATTCGACGCAACTTATAGAAATATAACATAAAAAGGATTGCATCCATGAATCTGCTGCGGCAACTTACCATCCTGCAAAGATTGATCCTGATGTTAGTGATGGCAGCAATAGGAACTGTATGCTTCGCAAGTTTTTCTATTAAGGAGCAATACAGCAATCTAATCAATCAGAAATGGGTGCAGAATGATGCGTTACTAAATTCTGCATTATCGATTATTGAGGCGAGCCGACTCCAAGCCTATGCCAGTAATACTTCAGAAAAAGAGGCACAACAGCAAACCATTCGTTTATTTGATGGTATGCGCTTTGGCAAGGATGGTTATTACATCCTGATTGGCAGTGATGGCGTTATTTTGTCTGACAGCCAGTACCCCAAATTGGTCGGGACACACGTTTCCGAGTTAAAAACCGCCGATGGTGAACACCCTTTTGTCAAGTTTATCAGTGATGCAAGAGCCAACGATAAAGCGACTATCACCTATAACTACCGCAATCCAGCGACCGGGCAAGACGAAAAAAAACTCACTGAAGCCCGCCATGACAAAACATGGGACTGGACAATTATGACTGGCAACTATGTCAGCGATATCAATGACACCATGACCACGGTATCCATCCATTATTTAGTGATCATGCTGATTATCTCATTGCCGATTTTTGCTTTCTTCTTGGTGTTGAACAAATCCATTACCAGCCCAATTAACGAAGCGATTAACGCTATGAAGGATATCGCCCAGGGCGATGGTGACTTGCGCAAGCGGCTAAACAGCCCAGGCAAAGATGAGGTGTCATTACTGGCCGATGCATTCAATGAGTTTGTTGCCAAGATTGCCACTGCACTGCAACAGATGAAACCGCTGGGACTGGATCTGAATACCGATGCCGGACAACTGATGAATGCAGTACAAGAATCGAATGAAAGTGCAGATCATATCCATAAAGAGATTGCCAGTGTTGCAACAGCTATCAATCAAATGCTGAGTACGACTCGTGAAATGGCTGGCAATACCCAGCAAGCGGCCGATGCGGCCACGAGCGTGAAGCAGCAAGCGCTCCAAGGTAAGCAAACCATGGAAAATACCTTGGAAGGCTGCCGCACGTTAGCGAGTGAATTACAATCTTCGGCAAGTTTAACGCTGGCTCTGGGTCATGCATCTGAGAAAATCGGCAGTATTTTGGAAGTTATCCGTTCTATTGCCGACCAAACCAACCTGTTGGCCCTGAACGCGGCGATTGAAGCTGCTCGCGCAGGAGAACATGGGCGAGGATTTGCCGTTGTGGCCGACGAGGTGCGAGCGCTGGCCACTCGGACTCAGGAATCCACTAACGAGATCCATACCATTATTGCCGAGATCCAACACGGTGTTGACAGTGTCATGAAGAGTAACCAACTGACCCAAAAAGAGTCACAGGAGTTGCAGCAGCATGCACAGAACACCAATGCCGCCGTGGAAAAAATCCTGCAATTGGTTGCCGCCATTTCTGATATGAACACTCAATTGGCGAGCGCTACCGAAGAACAATCTTTGGTGACAGAAGAAATTAATCGTAATATCAGTAATATTTCTGAGCTCACAGAAGTGTCCGTCCAAGCGAATGCCAGCAACAGCCATGCTGCCGCCGATATGGGTAACATCAGCCAGCAGATGGCTGCGGCACTTGGACAGTTCAAAACCTGACGGTTATGATGGGAGCCGAAGACAAGGAGCGTCACACATATATAACGGGCATCATTAAGATGCCCGGTTATCTAGAGGAATTATGTTGTGCGCTTGACGCTGGCTGTTCACCCTACGCTCTACACCATACATAGTTTCGCTGCTGATACCGCCGTTCCGTCAGTCGTGCTTGAACAGCCCACCTATTTTTTGGCGAAGACCCGCGAAGAAATGTCAATTGTGATTGATGCCCGCGTGCCACTCGATAGCCTAGAACAAGAGAGCAATTGGCGCTGTTTGGAGATACTCGGGCCGCTGGGATTTTCTGCTACCGGGATACACGCTAAGATTGCCACAACCTTAGCAGACGCTCATGTCTGTATTTTTTCATTATCTACATTCGATACCGACTATATACTGGTTAAGTGGGATAAGCTGGACACTGCGATAAAAGCGTTACGCGCTAAGGGCTACCAAGTGATTGAATATGACCGCTGAGTGCGGCATGCTAGCGCCAGATAACGGCTGTTTGCGATCAACATGAGTCTGAAGTCTATGTATGAAAAAACCGTTACCATCACTGCTCCCCATGGCATCCACACCCGCCCGGCAGCGTTATTGGTCAAAGAGGCGAAACAGTTTCTGTGTGATGTCATTGTGGAATGTCAGGGCAAGCAAGCCAGTGCCAAGAGTTTATTCAAATTACAAACCTTGGGATTATATCACGGTTCCCATGTGCGGATTTTCGCCCACGGGCAACAAGCAGAGCAAGCTGTAGATCGTATTGCTGAACTATTGATGACACTGAGTTAAGGACAGCCAATGGAGATGAAAGGAATCGCCGTATCCTCTGGTATCGCCCAGGGCAAAGCCGTCCTGTTTGAGCCCTTCGATAACAGTCTCGATTATCGTCTGTTGCCGCTTTCCAGTATTCCCTCCGAACAAGCAAAGGCGAGTCACGCTGTCGCCCAACTGTGCCAGCAATTACGTAACAGTCTTCTTTCCCTTGAAGCAGGCTCTGCCAACTACCAACTGGTGGAAGCCGATTTACTGTTGTTGGACGATGCCGAACTCACCAGCCAGATAAGTCGCTCCATTAATACCCTGCAACTGTCCGCTGGAGCGGCAGTGCAGCGTGTGTTCTACCACCAGGCCAGTGAAATGGAAGCACTGGACGATCCTTATCTCGCCCGCCGTGCGCAGGACGTACTGAGTCTGTCTAAAAGGCTGATTGCCACCATTAATGGTGCCGGAGGCGAACGACTGCAACAGCTTCAGGAAGACAGTATTCTGCTAGCGGAAGACCTGACGCCAGCTGAATTTGCCTTACTCCCGCTGAATCACATTAAGGGCATTGTGCTAAAAACCGGTGGTATCACCAGTCATACCGCCATTCTGGCCAGGGCTGCCGGGATCCCGGCCCTGCTGTCCTGCAATTTTGACGCTGCAGCTATCAGCAATGGTACTGAGCTATTTCTGGATGGTTATCAAGGCAAACTATACGCACAGCCTGACGCCAAAGAGTTGGCGACATTGCAAAAGCAGTTGGCGGATGATCGACAAAGACGCGATGCCCTCGCCCGCTACCGCGATATTCCCTGTGTCACCCAGGATGGTCACAGTTTGACACTGCTCGCTAACGTCGGGAATCTTAACGATATTGCTAGGCTGCCACAATCTGGTGCCGAAGGAATTGGCCTGTTTCGCACTGAGTTTATGCTGATGGATGCCGTGTCCATGCCGGATGAAAAAGAGCAATTCAGTCTCTATTGCGAGGCATTACAGCTCATTAAAGGCAAGTGTCTGACCATTCGCACACTCGATGTGGGTGCCGATAAAGAGTTTTCTTGCATTAATCAGCTGTTGGCAGAAGATAACCCCGCTCTTGGTGTTCGTGGTCTACGCTACACCTTACGGCATAAAGATGTGTTGCACACTCAACTTCGGGCCGTATTGCGAGCTGCGGCGTTTGGTCAAGTACGGCTGATGTTTCCTATGGTATGCCAGCCGGAAGAGTTAGATGAACTGTTTGCTGAAATCGAGATCTGCCGCCAGCAACTGTTATTAGAACAGAAGCCGTTCGCCGAACCTGAATACGGTATTGTGGTAGAAACCCCTGCCGCAGTCGTTAATCTGTCCACCATGCTACCGCGACTAAGTTTTGTCAGCATTGGTACCAATGATCTGGCGCAATATACCCTAGCCGCCGATCGTGGTAATCCACAACTGACCGCCAGCTACCCAGCATTCTGCCCGGCGGTACTGCAATTGATTGCGCAAACGTTAAATACCGCCAAAGCGGCCGGAGTCACCACCTCTTTGTGCGGCGAGCTTGCCAGCGACCCCCGTATTGCGCCGTTACTGATGGGGATGGGCTTTGATGAACTGAGTGCCAATGCTGCCGCGTTGCCGGAGATAAAAGCCGCCATTTGTGAAGGTAAATTCAGTGAATTTGTCGAGCTGGCGCAAAAAGCATTGCAATGCCAACGAATTTCTGAGTTGGAAAGTCTGTTATCCGGTTGTCAGATATAGAAATAATTCAGTATGCTAAGACTATCGTTTCCTGAGCATGGCGGAACAGGAAGCAACTACAGAATCACCCTTATTAAGGACAGTTAACCCATGGGATTTTTAAGCCGCGTCCGGCGCCTGGTTTCAGGTCAACCCAACATCGAAGGTGGTATCAAGGTCTATGCTCCTATTTCCGGTGAAATAGTACCGATTGAAAAAGTGCCGGATGTGGTCTTTTCGGAAAAAATTGTCGGTGACGGTATCGCTATCTCCCCTGCCGGACAGTATATGCTGGCACCAATAGATGGTACTGTTGGAAAAATATTCGAGACAAATCATGCCTTTAGCATTGAGTCACCGCAAGGATTGGAACTGTTCGTACATTTTGGCGTAGGCACTATCGAACTTCGAGGTAAGGGCTTTAAGCGCCTGGCGCAGGAAGGCCAACAAGTGAAAGCTGGTGATCATATTCTGGAGTTCGACCTGGAATACCTGCAGGGCCAGGTCAGCAGCCTATTAACGCCGGTAGTGCTGGCGAATATGGAAGATGTGCGTTTTCTCGAAAAACGCCAAGGTAGTGTAACGGCTGGTAAAGACGTGATCTTCACCGTAGAACTCTGACCTGCTGAGATTTCTCGGGATCTGGACTGTTTGATCTGGTGATCCGTATCACATTTTTTTATACTCACGGCACCAGCGTGCCGTCTATATCACACCTGACACTTATGACATCCACTCTATATGGCATTTCGCCCAAAGTATGCGACACAGTAAAAAAAACACTGCAATGGCTGGAAGCCAACCACCTACCAGTCAGTTTTTTTGATTACCGAGAACAACCGTTACCGCCAGCCACGCTCGATAGCTGGATTGATGCCATCGGCTGGGAAGCACTGCTAAATAAACGCTCAACCAGCTTTCGCACCTTAGCTGATGAAGATAAACAGCAGCTAGATACCGAAAAAGCCAGACAGCTCATGTTGGCAAATCCGACACTCATCAAACGTCCGGTTCTCCAACGGGGAACACAGGTGATGGCGGGATTTAATGAGACAGCTTACCGGGAGTGGTTTGGACTATGAGCAACGAAGTTCTGGCGCTGGCACAACAGTTGATCTCTCGTCCATCGGTAACGCCGCTGGACGAGGGGTGTCAGCAGTTGCTGGCAGAACGGCTGGCGAAACTGGGATTTATTAATGAATCCATGGTGTTTGACGATACCACTAATCTCTGGTCGCGCCGCGGTAGTCAGGGACCGCTATTCTGTTTTGCGGGTCACACTGATGTTGTCCCGGTAGGAGATGCCAATCGTTGGCATACTCCGCCATTTGAGCCTGTGGTGATAGACGGATATCTGCATGGTCGCGGAGCCGCCGACATGAAAGGGTCGCTGGCAGCTATGATAGTTGCCACCGAGCGCTTTGTGGCCGAGCATCCCACGCATTCAGGATCGATTGCTTTTCTCATCACCAGTGATGAAGAAGGGCCGTTTATTAACGGTACCACTCGGGTGATTGATACCCTCGAAGCCCGTAACGAAAAAATCACCTGGGCCCTCGTCGGTGAGCCATCCAGTACCCATAAACTGGGCGATGTTGTCAAAAATGGCCGTCGCGGCAGCCTTACCGGCAACCTGACGGTTAATGGAATTCAAGGACATGTGGCGTATCCGCATCTGGCCGATAATCCTATTCACAAGGCCGCACCAGCATTAGCAGCGTTAGCCGCTACTCAGTGGGATAACGGCAATGCCTTCTTCCCGCCAACCAGCTTTCAGATTGCCAATATTAACGGTGGTACTGGCGCATCCAATGTGATCCCAGGGGAACTGCAGGTCATGTTTAACTTCCGTTATTCTACCGAAGTTACCGCTGATGAACTCATCGCCAAAGTGCAACATATTCTAGATGTACATGGATTGGATTATGACATCAGTTGGATATACAACGGCGTGCCTTTTTTGACGGACACAGGGCCATTATTGGAGGCAACCCAAGCGGCAATTCTGGAAACTACCGGCATCCAGACCGATGCGCAAACATCCGGTGGAACGTCAGATGGCCGCTTTATCGCTCCGACCGGTGCGCAAGTGATTGAATTGGGGCCGGTAAATGCCACCATTCATAAAGTCAACGAATGCGTTAGCGTGGCCGATTTAGAGTTATTGGCGCAGTGCTATCAGCGGATATTGGAAAAGTTATTGTGTTGAACATGTCTGAAAAGCGCCTTTATGGTCTCGATGACACTGGACTGGTAACGCTTCAGAGCCGCGATCAACGGCAGTTTTTACTGGAAACGCAAACGGCACAAGCTTTTACCCAAATGCAGCAAGCGGCTGCCGCTGACGGGATCAGTATTGCTATCTGTTCGGCCTATCGCAGCTTTTCGCGCCAACAGCAACTTTGGGATGCAAAGGCCCGTGGTCAACGTCCATTGTTGGACTGCAACTCCCGCCCTATTAGCGATAGGCAATCAATGGATGAAAACGCGCTGCTGCATACTCTGTTATTGTGGTCTGCCCTGCCCGGCACTTCCCGCCATCATTGGGGGACAGATCTGGATCTGTTTGATGATAGAGCCATACAACGCCAGCAGTTGCAGCTAGTGAATGCCGAATATCAGGCCGACGGTCCTTGTTTTTACTTACATCAATGGTTAGCAGCTAATGCCGCAGATTACGGTTTTTATCGGCCGTTTCAGGCAGGCATGAGTGGTACAAGCCCCGAATTATGGCACTACAGCTACTATCCTCTGGCCGAACAACTGCGATGTCAGTATGACGTAACGCAGCTGGCCGATATATTGGCTGACAGTAATATCTGTCTTAAAGGTCCGATACTTGAACAACTACCGGCATTAGTAACACGTTATGTGAAAACCGTAGCGCCAATACCAACAGCCAACTGCAACTAATTGAAAACAAACTATTGGCCGTAATGCTGCTGACGGCACCCTATGGTTCAATGGATAGACCAGACGCTGTTGTGCTTCTGGTAATATCAGTAACACAAGGACACTATGTCCTAGACAACCAAGAGCTAATAACACCAATGAGATTACTTAAACCCCTGTTTGATAATAACCGTCGCTGGGCGGAACGTATCAATGACGAGAATCCTCATTTTTTTGAAACCCTGGCTAAACAACAGACCCCAGAATTTTTGTGGATCGGTTGTGCAGACAGCCGTGTGCCCTCAAATCAGATCATCGATCTGATGCCGGGGGAAGTATTTGTTCATCGTAATATTGCCAATCTGGTTATCCACACCGATCTCAACTGTCTGTCCGTCATTCAGTACGCCGTTGACGTGCTAAAAGTGAAACACATTATGGTCGTTGGTCACTATGGCTGCGGCGGCGTGAAAGCCTCTATGTCAACACAACGTCAAGGGCTTATCGATAACTGGCTAGGCCATATTCGCGATATCTATCGTCTGCATCAACAGGAACTGGATTCGTTGGACGAGCAAGCGCGTTATGATCGGCTGTGCGAACTGAACGTCATGGAACAGGTGGCCAATGTTGTCAGTACCTCTATCGTGCAGGATGCGTGGGAACGTGGACAGGAACTGGCAGTGCATGGCTGGCTCTACAGTATTGAGAATGGCCTCCTGACAGATTTGGATGTGACCATTGACGGTCAACAGTGGTTGGCAGAACATCCGCTGAAAAAGTAAATCAGACACAGGGGACGCAGGTCCCCGTCTTTTACCTGAAAGATTGTCGCCGTTGCCGCAATTTTAAGCACCCGAAGGAAATTTTCCTTAATAAAACATCGCAGTCTGAAGGTGCGCTCGGTATAATTCGCCAATCTAAACGGGTGCTCATTGCGGTCACCCCGGCATTTCCGCCCGCCGCCGTGAGGCTCCGTCCGAAAATCCGGCCTGAATGCCACTACTGGCAGATCTCAAGAGCACAATTTTTATCCTAGGAGATAACTTCCCATGCCCGGTTTTGAATTATTCGGTCCTGAAGAAAAACAGGAAGTGGCAGATGTGATGGAACACGGTTTTACCTTCCGTTACAACTTTGACCAGATGCGTAATGGTCGCTGGAAGACCCGCGAGATGGAGCAACTGCTGTGCGAAAAAATGGGTGTCAAACATGCACATCTATTGTCTAGTGGCACTGCAGCACTGCAGACCGCACTGGCCGCTGCCGGCATCGGTGCTGGTGATGAAGTCATCGTACCGCCATTCACCTTTGTTGCTTCTGTAGAAGCGCTGGTGCTGGCGGGCGCGGTTCCTGTGTTTGCTGAAATTGATGAGACACTGTGTTTGTCGCCAGAAGGCATTGAAGCCGCTATCACGCCACGGACTAAAGCCGTGAATCTAGTACATATGTGCGGTTCTATGGGCAAGATTGATCAGATTAAGGCTATCTGTGACAAACACAATCTAGTATTGCTGGAAGATGCCTGTCAGGCTATCGGCGGTAGTTATCATGGTAAAGCACTGGGCGCTATCGGTGATGTCGGCTGTTACTCTTTTGACTCAGTAAAAACCATTACTTGTGGTGAAGGTGGCGCCGTTATCAGCAATAACGACGAAATCTATAAAAACGCGCATATGTTTTCCGATCACGGCCATGACCATATCGGTAATGACCGTGGCGCTGAAACCCATCCCATCATGGGGCTGAATTTCCGTATCAGCGAAATGAATGCGGCATTAGGTCTAGCACAACTGCGAAAACTGGACACCATTATCGATATCCAGCGCAAAAACAAAAAATTGCTGAAAGATGCGATGGCCGATATTGCCGAAGTAAGCTTCCGCGAGATCCCTGATGAAGCCGGCGATAATGCCAGCTTCCTGAGTTTTATGCTGCCGACTGAAGCCCGTACCCAGGAAATCAGCAAAAAATTGGCCGCTAACGGTGTTGACGGCTGTTTCTACTGGTATGTCAATAATTGGCATTACCTGAAAAACTGGCAACATATCCAGCATATGCACAGTGCTGCCGCCCTGCCGATCACATTAATCGCAGACCGGCCGGATTACACTAAAGTATCTGTGCCAAAATCTGACGATATCATGAGCAGGACCATCTCCATGGCGATTAAGCTGTCCTGGACTGACGCACAGATTGCTGATCGTATTGCCAATATCAAAAAGGCGTTTGCCCAATAATTTCCCAGGAGCAAGTAGCTATGAAATTTAAGAATTTCCAAGTTGTCCCCAAAATGATTTTCGGTCGTGGTTCTTTCGCACAGTTAGACGAAGTGCTGGCCGCCGAACGTAAACACGCTGATGATTTCGTGGTATTTGTCGTGGACAATGTACACCAGGGCAAACCATTGGAAAGCCGTCTGCCAGTAAAAGCGCAAGACATTCTGTTATGGGTTGATGTGACTGATGAACCAACTACTGTGCAGGTAGATGGCTTGACTGAACAGGTTCAGCAGTTTTCTCACAAACTGCCGGTCAGCGTTGTCGGTATTGGTGGTGGCGCCACAATGGATCTGGCCAAAGCCGTATCACTGATGCTGACCAACGAAGGTGGCTCTGCTAAATATCAAGGCTGGGATCTGATTAAGAACCCCGCAGTTCACCACATTGGTATTCCAACTATCTCTGGTACTGGCGCAGAAGCATCACGCACTGCAGTGCTGTGTGGCCCAGAACGCAAGTTGGGGTTGAACTCAGATTACACCGTATTCAACCAGATCATTATGGACTCTGAGTTGATCGCTGGCGTACCAACTGATCAGTGGTTCTACACCGGTATGGACTGCTGGATCCACTGTGTCGAATCTCTAGAAGGCACCTTCCTCAACGAATTCTCCCGCGCCTATGCCGAAAAATCACTGGAGCTATGCCGTGAAGTATTCATTGAAAATGACCCGAACAAAGATGACAAGCTGATGATGGCTTCATTCATGGGCGGTATGAGCATTGCGTATAGCCAAGTGGGTGCCTGCCATGCTGTCTCCTATGGTCTGGCCTATGTTCTGGGTTACCATCACGGTATTGGTAACTGCATTGCGTTCAATGTATTAGATGAATTCTACCCTGAATATATGGATGAGTTCCGCGGCATGATGAAGCAGCACAATATTCAGTTACCACAGAATATTTGTAAGGATCTGCCAGATGAAACCATCGCCGCCATGGTGAAAGTTACCAAGAGCATGGGGCCATTGTGGGCGAACGTTTACGGTGATAGCTGGCAGGAAAAAGTCACCGATGAGATGTTGACCAAGCTATTCCGTCGCATCTAAGCTTGATAGTCGTTATTCTTTAACTCCTCAGGGTCCGTTATGGACCCTGTCATTTATTTATAGGTATTTTCAATGAATGTTACCCTGTTAATCCCTGCACGTTATGGTTCCAGCCGTTTTGCCGGCAAACCTTTGGCACCGATTAACGGCAAGCCGATGATCCAGCGCGTATATGAACGGGCATTGCTGGCGAAAGGAATCGATAATATCTACGTAGCAACCGACGATGAACGTATCAAACAGGCGGTAGAAAGCTTCGGTGGACAGGTGATTATGACCGATCCAGCAGCAGCCTCTGGCACTGATCGCATCAATGACGCCATTACGCAGTTGGGGTTAGCTGATGATGATTTGGTTATCAATCTGCAAGGTGATCAGCCACTGATTGATCCCATCTCTATTGAACAGATGGTTGACCTGTTTAAACGTCATCCCGGTGAATTTGAAATGGCGACCCTCGCCTATCAAATCACTGACCCAGTCGAGCTGGATGACCCTAAACACGTCAAAATGGTATTTGATAACAATAACTTTGCCTTATATTTTTCCAGAGCCTGCATTCCCTTTGGCCGCGATGTACAAGAATATCCTGTATATAAACACTTAGGCGTTTATGCTTATACTCGGCGCTTTGTCGAAACCTTTGCCAAGTTACCAATGGGTCGATTGGAAAACTTGGAAAAACTGGAACAACTGCGAGCACTGGAGTATGGATATCCAATTAAAATTGCCATCAGTGCCTTCGATTCACCGGAAGTTGACACACCAGAAGATATCCGCCGTTGTGAACAGCGTCTCGCCGTAGATTAATGGGTGACTTATGTCTGACTGGGAAGTGTGGCTGATTATATTACTGGTGATTGGTGTCGTATTCAGCAATCTGGCAGTGTTGAAATATAGTTCAAAGTTTAAACTGCCGCCCTTTGGTCAGCCACAGAAACCGGCCGATAAAAGCAAAGATGTAGCAGACAAACAAGATAACAATCAGAAAAAAAACTGACAGCATCAATCCCATTAAAGGCCACTTAATATTTAAGTGGCCTTTTTGCTTATTGTGTAACTGTACTTAGCTTAAATACCATGGAGCGCTTGCTGGCACAACTGTGTTATCTGGTCCCAGTCACCATTATCCATGGCATTAATCGGTGCTACCCAACTGCCGCCAATGCAATCCACATTAGGCAGTGCCAAATAATCACGGTAGTTTTCCGGGGTGATACCGCCAGTTGGACAAAAATGCACGTCCGCCAACGGACCAGCAAAGGCTTTTAATGCCTTTACACCACCAGAAGCTTCTGCAGGGAAAAACTTAAAGTAACGATAATCCTCGCTGAGCCCTTCCATGATTTCTGAAATGCTGGCAACACCAGGAATTAACGGAATACGCCCAGCTTTACCGGCTTTCAGCAATGCTTCTGTCGCTCCGGGAGTGATAGCAAACTGTGCACCAGCGGCTTCTGCATCGCGCAGCATCCTTTCATTGAGAATTGTGCCAGCACCGACCACCGCTTCTGGCACTTCTGCCGCAATTTTTTTGATAGCATCTAACGCACAGGATGTTCTCAGTGTCACCTCAAGGACGCTAATTCCACCAGCGACTAAGGCTTTAGCCAAAGGGACTGCCTGTTCAATTTTATTGATAACCATTACAGGAATGATCGGGCTCAGCGCAAAAATCGCTTCTGGCTGCAACGACCAGTTGTTCTGTGTCATGTTACGGCTCCTAAAATGGTTAATAAAAATCGTCAATGGCGCTAGTGCTACGGGCACCTGTTTCAGGACTACTGAAGTTTGCCCGTAGCGCAGTAAATAATTCCCGTCCCATGCCATAACGCACTTGCCGCAGCGGTACTGCTTCAGCGTTGCGGGCAGCCAGCTCAGCGTCTGGAACTAACAGTGAAATTTCCCCTTTTACCGCATCAACCCGGAGACGATCACCATTGCGCACTTTGGCAATAAGTCCGCCATCCAATGCTTCTGGAGACAGATGAATCGCCGCTGGCACTTTACCGGAAGCGCCTGACATCCGCCCGTCGGTCACTAAAGCAACGTGGTAGCCTTGATCCTGCAACGATCCCAGCAGTGGCGTTAGTTTATGTAGCTCCGGCATCCCATTAGCCTTTGGCCCTTGGCCTTTGACGACCACCACGCAGTCCCGATTAAGTTGACCACTGCTGAATAACTCATTGAGTTTATGTTGCTCGTCTATCACGACCGCTTCGGCCTCAACGATACGGTGAGTTTCTCCCACCGCAGAGATTTTCATGACCGCCCGTCCCAGATTTCCGGTGAGCAGTTTAAGTCCGCCGTTGTGCTGGAATGGTTTATCAACAGAAGTCAGCACGTCTGGATCCAAACTGGTTACCGGCCCATCAACCCAAGTTAACCCTTCGGCAAGTAGCTTAGGTTCCTGGGTATAACGCGAGAGCCCAAAACCCGCGACGGTATTGACGTCTTCATGCAATAATCCGGCTGCCAATAATTGCTTTATTAATAGCGCCATGCCGCCTGCCGCGTGGAAATGATTAATATCGGCTTGACCGTTGGGGTACACTTTTGCCAGCAACGGTACTACGTCAGATAACTCAGCAAAGTCATCCCAGTTGATAATAATGCCAGCGGCTCTCGCGGCAGCCACTAGATGAATCGTCAGATTGGTAGAGCCGCCAGTCGCCAACAGCGCCACAACACCGTTAACAATAGACTTTTCACACACCAGTTCGCCTATAGGTGTATATTGAGTTCCCAAGGCCGTTAAACGGCAAACCTGCTTGGCGGCAGCTTGGGTCAACGCCAGTCGTAGCGGGTCATCTGGGTTCACAAAAGAAGAACCGGGTAACTGCAATCCCATCACTTCCAGTACCAACTGATTGCTGTTCGCGGTGCCGTAGAACGTACATGTACCTGCGCTGTGGTAGGACTTAGATTCCGCTTCCAGCAATGTTTCTCGACTGACCAAGCCCTGAGCGAATTTCTGTCTTATCCTCGCCTTTTCTTTATTGGGTATCCCTGAACGCATGGGCCCGGCGGGGACAAACAACATCGGCAAATGGCCGAAGCTCAATGCACCAATCAATAACCCCGGAACAATCTTGTCACAAATGCCCAATAACAAGGCACCGTCAAACATGTTGTGTGACAACCCGACTGCTGTCGCCATCGCAATGACTTCGCGACTGATAAGGCTCAGTTCCATGCCCGGTTGCCCTTGGGTGACACCGTCACACATTGCCGGAACCCCGGCAGCAACCTGCGCTACGCTACCAACCTGGTGACAGGCGTCACGCAGAATTTGTGGATAATGCTCATAAGGCTGATGCGCCGACAGCATATCGTTGTATGCTGTGACAATCCCAATATTGGCTTTGGTAAGTTGCCGAAGAGACTGCTTATCGTCGGTTTGACAGGCGGCAAAGCCGTGAGCCAAGTTACCGCATCCCAAACTGGCGCGATAAACCCCATCAGCTTTTGCTTCTTGAATTGCGGCTAGGTATTTTTTCCGAGTAGCCTTGCTACGGGCGATTATCCGTTCGGTAACGGCCTTAACGGTCGGATTCATAACTTCTCCTTATGCGGCCCAGTACACATCCACAGGAATCTTATGCTGGGACAGGACCGCTCTGACGGGCATCTCCATGATATCGTCTGCAGCAAGCGCCCGATGGTAAACATCCAATTTTTGCTGACCTACCAGATGCAGATATATCTGGCGACTACCGAGCACCGCATGTCGGCTCAAAGTAATTCGCGCATGAGGCGCTGTTTGGGGATGCATGGCACACAGTAATGCGTCTGTAGTCAACGCGTGCTGTAACTCGGCTGCAGGTGCACAGGGGAACCAAGAGCAAGTGTGTCCATCGTTGCCCATGCCTAGGACCACCACATCAAACGGACGCGGAATATTGGCCAGTTGTTCGGTAGTCATCGCGACCCCCGCCGCTGCGGTGGCAAACATATTCTTCAGGCCGCGAAATTTGGCACTAGCAGCATGATGTTGTAACAAATGCTGACGTACCAAATGTTCATTGGAATCAGCACTTGCGCTATCCACCCAGCGTTCATCCGCTAAGGTCACAAACACTTCGCTCCAATCCAACACTTTACGGCTGAGCTTTTCAAACAATCCTAGCGGTGTGGAACCGCCAGAAACCACCAAGCTCGCCTTGCCGCGATTATCGATGGCTTCCTGCAGTCCAACGGCAATGCGCTCGGCAAGTTGCTGTTCCAGTTGTTCTTTTGAATCAAAAGATTTGAACACTGTTTCTTTCAGCATACGGCCTCCTTATTCATCCCAAGAACGCCCGTCTTTAGTGATCAGTGCCACCGAAGCCACCGGTCCCCAGGTACCGGCAGGGTAAGGTTTTGGCTTTTCATTGCTCTGTTCCCACGACTGAATGATACCGTCTACCCAGATCCACGCCTGTTCGACCTCATCACGGCGCACAAACAATGCCTGATTCCCCGACATCGCCTCCAGCAATAACCGTTCATAGGCATCGGGAATACGTTCGTTCTTGAAGGTATCAGAAAAACTTAAGTCCAGTTTCGTGGTTTGCAGCCGTTGTTTCTGCTCCAGCCCGGGCACCTTATTCATCATCTGAATTTCCACCCCTTCATGCGGTTGCAGGCGAATAGTCAACTTATTAGGTGGCAAATTACGATAGCTGGAACGGTAAAGATTGTGCGGGGGATTCTTAAAATAGATAACAATTTCAGAACTTTTGAACGGCATACGTTTACCGCTGCGCAGATAAAATGGCACACCAGCCCAACGCCAGTTGTCGATATCCACCCGTAGCGCGACAAACGTCTCGGTATTAGATTCAACGTTTGCGCCCTCTTCTTCCAAATAACCTGGAACTGGTGAGCCTTTAAGGAATCCTGCCGAATACTGCCCGCGAACAGTATTTTCAAACACATTGTCCATTGTGATAGGACGCAGCGACTTCAACACTTTCACCTTTTCGTCACGGATACTGTCCGCGTCGAGGTTTACCGGAGGGTCCATGGCAATCAAGGTCAGCACTTGCAACAGATGGTTCTGGATCATATCGCGCATCTGTCCGGCTTTATCAAAATAGCCCCAGCGACCTTCAATCCCCACTTCTTCCGCTACCGTTATCTGCACGTGATCTATGGTGCGGTTATCCCATTTTGAGGCAAACAGTGAATTGGCAAAACGCAGCGCAATCAGGTTTTGTACCGTTTCTTTACCCAAATAATGGTCGATACGATAAACTTGGCGTTCCGCAAAATATGCCGATACCTGATCGTTAATGACTTTGGACGAGGCCAGATCGGAACCAATGGGTTTTTCCAATACCACCCGAGTTTCGGCATTAATCAATCCCTGCTCATGCAGGCAACGGCAGATATCACCAAAAATTGCCGGCGGTGTAGCAAAGTAATTCACCATTACGCGGTTTTGGCTATCGAGGATGTCATGAAAAGCCGCATAACCATCAACATCAGTGAAATTGGTGCCAATATAGTGGCAACGCGCCAAAAAACGCTGCAGTGTTTGCTGACAAACGTCTTCCTTCACAAATTTGTTGATGGACTGGGTGACACGTTCCAGAAATTCTTCCTGAGTGAAAGCATCTTTGGCAACGCCGATGATGCGAGTGTCTTGGTGCAGCAAATTGGCCTTATCGAGTTGATACAGGGATGGCAACAATTTGCGCCGGGCCAGGTCTCCTTTAGTGCCAAAGAGTACAAAATCGCAAGCTTTGGTCTCGGATGATGATTTGCCCATCGCTAAACTCTCTCCTTTCAATGAGGGTGGCTTTCACTTTAACAGATCCAAGCTTAAACCACGTATGAGGAAATCGATATACAATTTTGTTGTAATATAACAACAAAAACATCAGGCCGCATCTGTTATTTAGCCACAAATTACGGCTATATCGCTAGTCAGCTATGTCATAAATCTGTTATGCTCACAAAGTTACAAACCCTACAACAGTCGGCGTTTAAGCAGGTTAACGTTGCCTTAACCGACAACAGCATGTGACATCAGACTGATGCTAAATATCGAAATACTTACAGCAAAGAAGCTAATAAAATTACATAACCATTGGGCTAGCGGACTTAATAACATATGAATACTTTAGAAAAGGTTCAAAAGAACCTGCCTCATTTCAGCAAATCTGAGCGTAAAGTCGCAGAGGTTATTCTGGCATCTCCGCAAACGGCCATCCATTCCAGCATAGCAACTCTCGCGAAAATGGCCGATGTGAGCGAACCCACGGTTAACCGCTTCTGCCGTCGGCTAGACACTAAAGGATTCCCAGATTTTAAATTACATCTGGCACAAAGTTTGGCTAATGGTACTCCCTATGTCAGTCGGCATGTGGAAGAAGATGATTCCCCTGACTCCTACACCAACAAGATCTTTGAATCCTCAATGGCCGCACTTGACACTGCCCGGCAAAGTGTCGATCCCTTAGCTATCAACCGGGCTGTCGATGTGTTAACTCAAGCCAAGAAAATCTCGTTTTTTGGGCTAGGCGCCTCGGCAGCCGTTGCTCATGATGCCCAAAACAAGTTTTTCCGCTTCAATGTACCTGTTGTATGTTTCGATGATGTGTTAATGCAACGGATGAGCTGCATTAACAGTGATGAAGGCGACGTGGTAGTGTTGATCTCTCACACTGGGCGCACCAAATCCCTATTGGATATTGCTCGGCTGGCGAAAGAAAATGGCGCCGCAGTCATTGCGATCACCGCCCGTAATTCTCCGTTATCGCGCGAATGTACCCTGCCCGTCACCATGGAAGTCCCTGAAGATACCGACATGTATCTGCCAATGGCTTCTCGGCTGGCACAGTTGGTGATTATTGACGTGCTTGCTACCGGTTTTACACTGCGCCGCGGTCCCCGTTTCCGCGAAAGTCTGAAACGGGTGAAAGAAGTCCTAAAAGAATCTCGCGTAGAAAAAACAGACGTGATGTAACAACATCTGGGTTACTCTGAATAAGCGACTGATGCACCTCAGTCGCTTATTTTTTATGCTATTTTGTCTAAACTCACAAAAATTAAACATCCTAGCGACACTTTTTTGTTTGTAACTTTCCTACAAAACCAAGGTAACTCTGATAAGATATAGCCAGATCATATGCAAACTTAATGGGGTATAAACACCATGTTTCGCAGAACCAAAATCGTAACAACTCTTGGGCCAGCAACCGATCGTGATGATAATTTGCGCCGCATCATTGCTGCCGGGGCTAATGTTGTGCGCCTGAATTTTTCTCACGGCTCCGCAGAAGACCACATCAAACGCGCAACCGATGCCCGTAATATAGCCAAAGAACTGGGTGTACAAATTGCTCTTCTCGGCGATCTACAAGGGCCAAAAATTCGCGTTTCTACTTTCCGAGAAAATAAAGTCCTGCTGACACTTGGTCAGGATTTCATACTGGATGCCGAGCTGGCAAAAGGCGAAGGTGATGTCCATCAGGTGGGCATTGATTATAAAGAGCTACCGGACGATGTGCATGTTGGCGACATTCTGATGCTGGATGATGGCCGGGTGCAACTGCAGGTCACTCAAGTTGCCGGACGTAAAGTCCATACTAAAGTCACGGTGGCCGGTCCGCTCTCCAATAATAAAGGCATCAATAAAAAAGGTGGAGGACTATCTGCCGCAGCCCTGACAGATAAAGATAAACGCGACATCATCACTGCCGCTCAAATACAAGTCGATTACCTGGCGGTTTCGTTTCCACGTTCAGGTGCCGATCTGGAGTATGCCCGCAGACTAGCACAGGAAGCCGGTAGTAATGCATTGATTGTCGCCAAGGTTGAGCGCGCCGAAGCGGTGGCCTCAGATGAAGCCATTGACGATATTATCAATGCATCCGATGCGGTCATGGTAGCGCGCGGCGATCTGGGGGTAGAAATTGGCGATCCTGCATTGGTTGCGGTGCAGAAGAAGCTTATCAGCCGCTCACGTCAGTTAAATAAAATTGTGATTACCGCAACACAGATGATGGAGTCGATGATCACTAACCCAATGCCAACACGTGCCGAGGTCATGGATGTTGCCAATGCCGTGCTGGATGGTACTGATGCGGTGATGCTTTCAGCAGAAACTGCCGCCGGAAGTTATCCAGAAGAAACCGTAGCGGCGATGGCACGCGTCTGTCTGGGCGCTGAAGCACATCCGAGTATCCGAGTATCTAAGCACAGATTAGATCAAAGCTTTAGTACTGTTGAGGAAACGATTGCGTTGGCCACTATGTATGCCGCCAACCATCTGCAAGCAGTTAAAGCCATTGTGGCACTGACAGAATCTGGTGCAACACCTAAGCTGATGTCACGCATCAGTAGTGCATTACCGATATTTGCATTAGCACGTCATCAACGTACTTTAGCGGCGATGGCACTATATCGGGGCGTTTACCCTGTTGCATTTGATTCTGCGGTACATGCGCCGGATTTTCTGGCTCAGGCGGCTTTGGAATGTTTGCGAGACAAAGGCTACATCCACAGCGGTGATATGGTACTAATGACCAAGGGTGACGTGATGGAGACTATTGGTGGCACCAACACCTGTAAGGTACTGATAGTGCCCTAGCCCTCTAGACGTAAAAAAGGTACGCGATGGCGTACCTTTTTTGATAAATCCCCGACGTTACTTACTCATGCCTACAGCTTGGCAAAGTCATCCACATTGATAGCATCAATCCGCAGCTTGTCCGCTGCGAGTAACCGCGATTTTTCATCCGCATTGATAACACCTTTCTCCAAGGCACTATTACACAAGTCCTCAAACGGCAGCTGTCTAGCTAGGATCCCCTGTTTCTGCGCATCGCGAATTTTAGCGTTGATTTCGCGGCACTGATAAACCGCTTGGAATGCTGCTTCCACCTCAGCAACACCACTTTTATCACCGCTAAATGCCGGACACAGGAACGTCAATCGTTCGCGTACTGGCGAAGGTTTTTGCAGGCTACTGGCGACCTTGCTGCTTAGCTTGTCACTTGGGCCTTTAAACCAATTACCAAAAGGAAACACCATTACTCGCATTATCCAAGACAGGGGTTTATTTGGGAAATTACGGATGGCCCCTTCGAGGGCATCGGCAGCCAACTGCAAACGGGTTTCCATCGCATGTTTAACCACTGGCAGCTCATCAAATTGCCGACCGTGATCCTCGAATAACTTCAGCGTTGCTGACCCCAGATACAGCTGGCTCAACACGTCTCCCAATCGGGCAGAAAGCATCTCTTTTCGTTTGAGATCTCCCCCTAGCACCAACATGGCAATATCGGTCATAAACGCCAGTGCCGCCGACATACGTGACATCTGCTTATAATAGATACGGGTATCACCACTGACCGGCGCTGACGCAAAATAACTACCACTCAGGGCATGCCCAATACTGGCAAAAGCATTACGCAACGCGTAACCAATATGTCCGGTCAGCAGTGAATCAAAACGATTAAGCGCTTCGGCTTCATCACTCATTCCGGCGGCTTCCATTTCCGACAACACATAAGGATGACACCGTGTTGCCCCCTGACCAAAGATCATCAGACTGCGGGTTAGAATATTGGCCCCTTCAACAGTGATGGAGATGGGATTTGCCATATAGCCATGAGCCAGATAATTTTTAGGCCCCATCTGGATCCCTTTGCCTGACTGAATATCCATCGCATCATTCATCACCTGACGCCCCAGTTCAGTCATATGGTACTTGGCAATCGCTGTTACCACTGAGGGTTTCACCTTCAAATCAATCCCGGTGGTGGTCAAACGCCTAGCCGCTTCAAGCTGATAAGTGTTGGCGATAATTCGGGCTAAAGCCTCCTGTACCCCTTCAAACTGACCAATAGACAGTCCAAATTGTTTGCGGATATAGGCATAAGCGGTGGTTGTTTTGGTTGCCAGATGGCCTGATGCCGTAGCGAGCGCTGGCAAAGAAATGCCACGGCCAGCGGATAAACACTCAACCAACATACGCCAACCTTTACCGGCATATTGTGGCCCACCGATAATCCAGTCGAGAGGAATGAAAACATCCTGGCCCTGGGTGGTACCATTCATAAATGCCATGTGCAGTGGGTCATGGCGGCGCCCAATTTTTACCCCTTTATGTTTCGTGGGGATCAGGGCACAGGTAATTCCTAGATCGGCGGTTTCCCCTAATAGACCCTGAGGATCTTTCATTTTAAATGCCAGTCCAAGCACAGTGGCAACCGGAGCCAAGGTGATATAGCGTTTGTTCCAGGTAAGCTTAAGGCCTAATACCTCTTCGCCATTATGCTTACCACGGCAAACAATGCCCTCGTCTGGAATGGCACCAGCATCAGAACCAGCTTCGGGACCAGTCAGTGCAAAACATGGGATTTCATCCCCTTTTGCCAATGCGGGTAACCAGTGCTCCTTTTGCTCTTGCGTGCCGTAATGCGTCAGCAATTCACCCGGGCCCAGAGAATTTGGCACCATAACAGTGACCGCAGCGCTGAGACTACGACTGGCAATTTTGCTGACAATAGTGGAGTTAGCGTAAGCGGAAAACCCTTTACCACCATATTTTTTAGGGATAATCAGCGCAAAGAAACCTTCGCGTTTGAAATAATCCCAGAGTTCTGGTGGCAAATCACGCCGCTGATTAACGATGTCATAATCGTCAATCATGGTCAGAGCCGTCATTACCTGATTATCAATAAAGGCCTTTTCTTCAGAGGAGAGGGTCGGCTTACCATAATCGTGCAATTTGTCCCAGTTAGGCTTACCACGGAACAGTTCAGCTTCCCACCAAACATCGCCCGCCTCCATCGCTTGGCGTTCAGTATCAGACAACGGCGGCAACACTTTTCTAAAAAATGCGAGTACGGGCTTGGTTACAAACTGCATTCGTACATCGCGGACAAAAAACAACGCGACCAGTACCAAAATAAGCAGTAGCAGAATCGTCATAACATTATCCTTGCGCTATTTACCGGACACAGCCACACCGGCTGAGATATAAGGAATAACTTTGCGAATAACCGCTGCGATATCATTTTGTTCAGCAAAATCAGCCGCCGCAATCTCCATCAGCGCATCCGCGGATGCCATGGTAAACACCACAGTTCCCAGGGTGAAATGCAAGCGCCAGAAAATGTCAGCAGCGGGTATTTCAGGAACACTTTCGGTCACCGCACGCACAAATGTCTGTAGATGTTCACCGTAGTGAGAGGTGATAAACCAACGTAAATGCCCCTGACTTTCAATATAGCCACGCCCCAATAACTGCAGAAAGGTACGGGTACCGTCTGGGCATAACTGGTTCAGTTTGAGTAACGGCCCGACCAATGAAGAGAAGATCTGCTCCAGTGTTGCCTGTTGTTCCAACTTACGCTGAGTATTAATTGCCTGCGAAGCTGCAGGCATAAAGACATCAAGATAACGAGCCAATACCGCACGGATCAGTTCTTTCTTTGAACCAAAATGATAATTCACCGAAGCTAGGTTAACTTCAGCCTTGCTGGTGATCAGCCGCAAAGAGGTTTCCGAAAACCCGCGTTCTGCAAACAGCCTTTCAGCCGCATCGAGAATGCGAGTTTTGGTATCAAAGCGATTGGCCATTCCATCCCCCAGATTATTTTAAACACTCGTTTAAAATAATTGTTGGATTCACTGATGTCAAACGAAAACGCATCGCCACAATAGTTTTAGAAATAGCAAGAGCTAACCCGAAGCCTTTTCACTAGCGCAGATGACCGCCGCGGCGGTTAGTTTCACGATTTTCCAGCCGTTGTTGTTCGTTTTTTGGCAACATGACATATAGCGCGCCATAGCCCCCCTGCTCCCGTTGGGCACTATGAAATGCCAGCACCTCGTCCAGTTGTGTCAGCCAATAATTTACACAGGATTTGATCACTGCCGGAAAAGGTTTATTAGTATGGCCTTTACCGTGGATCAACAACACACAACGCTCGCCACGCTGGCACCTTTGTAAAATAAAAGCCACCAGACTGTCGCGTGCCTGACGTACATTCATGCCATGAACATCAAGTTCGGCAGCAATCTTATATTTACCTAAACGCAAATTTTTAAACACCGCATCCTGCACCCCTTCACGTTTGAAACTAAGCATATCGTCAGGTCTTACCGGGGGAATACGAGCAAGTTCTAACGGCAGGCGTTGCAGATATTCGCTGCTCTGTGCCGCCGCGTTACGCGCCAATTGTGCCTCTGACATAGAAAAGCGAGCTGCAAAAGGTATGCTGTTACTTGTTTTTAATGGCACAACATCTGCCATTTCCTCTCTAAACAAATCCATATCTTTTTGATTCATAACAAAAGATAGCCCTTCAAATACGTCTAGATTACACACTTTGTTAAGAAATCAATCTTCTGATCGACCATGGCATCTATTATAGTTAGTCGCATTACACCTGATTAGACAGAACTGATGAGAATTATCCTGATAACGCTGGCGTTATTACTGTCTGTAGCAAAGGCAGGATGGGCTGCCACCGGCAATGATGCCGATGATGTTGCCCTGAATCAACATTATCAGCAATTTATCACCGCTTTTGCCGCGCTGGATACGCAACGATTAGTCACTATCTATGCCGATGACGCGACTTACATACCGGAACAACAAAATATTGGGATCGTTACTGGTAAAGCCAACATCATTGAACTTTATCAGAAATTCTTTGAGCGAATTCGTAAACGTAAGGCCCATATTGAAGTCGATTTTCGTTTGGTGAAAAGGTTGCTTAACGATAACTCAGCAACCGATGTCTGCTACTATCTGGTGCGTTTTTATCCACCAGCAGAAACCGAAGAACCGGTGAGTGAATTTGCGGGGAAAATGGTCACAGTTGCCGAGAAAAATCCGCAAGGTGTCTGGCAATGGAAAGTAGACATCAGCAACCGGGCAGATCCCAAACACTTTTTTGATGCGACGCCCAAATCCAATCTATATTATGGCAATCATCTGACACCGCTGACTAAAAAGCCGTAATAGTTATGATTGTTCAGCCCCAAACAATGGAACATGCCTGTCCTTGTGGCAGTGGCGCGACCTATGGCAATTGCTGTGCGCCATATCACCAGCAATTACGTGCGGCACCGGCACCAGAAGCGCTAATGCGCTCGCGCTATTCTGCGTTCGTATTATGCTGTTTCAACTATCTTGAAGCCACGCACCATCCAGATTATCGCCACGGATTAACCGCAGCCGTGCTCGCCGAGGGACCGCATCCGCACTGGCTATCATTACAGGTGCTAGAGAGTAGCCAACAGGCGAATCACGGTACAGTGCTCTTTAAGGCCTGGTTCGAGACTGACACAGGTTTAGATGCAATCTACGAACTATCTAATTTTCAGTGGGTGAATGGACAATGGTTTTATACTGAGGGCGAACAATATCAGGTGCAATTGCCAAAAATAAATGATCTGTGTATCTGCGGCAGTGGTCGAAAATTCAAACACTGCTGCATCAGGTTAGTGAAGTAGTACTGAGCTGTCTGCCGTAATAAAACGGGCAAAATCAGCCTCCCGCAATGCCGGGCTATACAAGAAACCTTGAGCCTGATGGCATAAATTATCAGCGAGGAATTGTTCTTGTTCTTGGGTTTCCACGCCCTCTGCCGTCAATGAAATATTAAGCGCCTTTGCCATCGCAATGATAGCGCTGACAATCTCCCGACTCTGGCGGCTGATATTAAGATCCGAGATAAAGGAACGGTCAATTTTAAGTTTGCTGATTGGAAACTGCTTCAGGTAACGCATGGAACTATAACCTGTACCAAAATCGTCAATTGCCAAGCCGACGCCTAAATCAGCTAATTCTTGACATAGGTTGGTGGCATAACGGATATCTTCCATCAATTCCGTTTCAGTAATCTCTAGGATCAGCGTTTTAGGTTTTAAACGATAGCGAGTCAACAGATCCCATACCTGCTCATACAGATTGCCACCAAAAAACTGCCGGGCCGAAACGTTGACGTGCATCGACATTTCAATATTACGATGCTGCCATAAATACAACTGCTTACAGGCTGCCTCCAAAACCCAACTGCCTATACTGTTGATGAGTCCGGTCTGCTCGGCGATATCAATAAATGCTCCAGGATACATAATACCGCGCTTAGGATGATGCCAGCGGATCAAGGCTTCGGCACCAATATATGTCTGGCTTTGTAGATCTTTCAATGGTTGATAATACAGCTCAAACTGACGACCACGAATAGCCACGTTAAGATCCCGCTCAATTTCAGCATCATCCTTAAAGGCTTTAAGCAAGGTACTGTTAAAGATCTGGATCGCGGTGCCCTGTTTTTTCTTGGCGTATTGCAGCGCAATATCGGCGCAAGTCAGCGGTGCCACGGTTTCAGCTACTTCATCAATCGCCACTATCGCAACTGCCGGGCGAACGTCCACAGATTCGCGCCCTAAAGAGATGGGCATGCTCAACTGCTGATATAGGCGGCTGTAGCAATACTGCAGATCTTCTTGCGTTAATTCGGGCAATAATAAGCCGAACTCATCATTACCCACTCGCGCAGTTTCTGCGCCGCTATATAAAGCACAAAAATGTCGCAGACGACGACCAATCTCCACTAGCAAGTCATCGCCCTTACTATGACCGTAAGTGTCATTGTAACGTTTGAATCCCACCAAATTCACCAACAGCAGATAACCGCTGGTTGTGCGCTCAAGCATACGGTTGAAATAAGTGCGGTTGTACAGACCAGTGAGGTTACAGTGCCACGCCAGATGTTCCAGCTCAGTTTGGTGATAACGAGCATCAGTGTGATCTTCAGCCGTTACCAATACGTAATGATTGCCTCGACGAGTCTCAAATTGACTGGCATAGAACTTCAACCAGAACTGTTCGCCATTCTTGCGTTGTAAAAGGATTTCGTTGCGAACGACTTCTCCGCGACATAACTTATTCAGTACATCTTGAGCAACTTCCGGCGTTTGCCGAAAAAACGCTAGTTCTTTGATGTTGCGTCCAAGCAGTTTCTCACGAGGGATACCGGTAATCACTTCATGAGCAGCATTGACATACTCAATGGCTTCTGTGTGTAGATTTATTAATAGTGTAATCTGTGCTGATTTTTCAATCGCTGATTGAAACAGCGTTAACATCTCATCTTTATAGTAGGCGTCACTAGTTGCCCGAGTTAACGCTAGTTGATCTGCCACCTGACAAGCCAGATGCACCTCGGTATCACTCCAAGGACCAGACTCGACGTACCGTTCAAGACTCAGCACACCTTCTATATGACCATTGATCCTAACCGCCACTTCCAACGAACTTTTAATGTTATTGGGAAGAATATAATCATTGTGCAATTCGGCTAGGCGTTCATCTACTGCTGCATCAGCGGCGGCAATGTGTAGATGGTTGTGAAGCTCGGTGATGTAATTTGGTAGCGATAGTAGATTGGATGGGCGAACGGTTTTTTGCCTTGCCGACGCCCCAAAACTGGCGGTCTCAAATTGAATATGCTGATCCTTGGACCAAGACCAGACACTAGCGCGATCAATATGCAGATGCTCACAGAGCAGCTTGGTCGCCAAATCGGCAGTACCTGCAAAATCGCCCTGTTGCTTTGCTGTCGAATTTGTCAGCGACTCCAATAATCGCCAATACTGCCCACGATTAACGCCCATTCTTATCCAGCCAGATTTCAAGACTTAAATTCTTAAATTGTTGTTTTATAATTATCACGCATTGAGATTACACATTTAAGAATACCACAGCAATACCGATATATATTTACTTACACTTCCCGGGCGGCCACTTATGGCAAACTATTTTGCAATTGAAAAATCATCTTCTCTGCACTACAGCCAAACTCAAGTTGCAACAGCCAAACATTATCTTGCTCTGTTAAACGCACAATAACATCATTAAATCGCGCTTTGGCCTTATCAGCCAGCGCCTCAGCATCGGCTTTAGCCGCGTTCCCACTAAAAGGTAGTTGTAACAGTACATCACTTTCTTCAACTACGGCACCAATGTCCACAAAACTGCCACATTCAGAGCAGGTATCATTGACCAGATCGCTTTGTGCTTCTTTAATACTTTTCATAAGGCATCTCCTGAATGCACTATAACTTAGCGATTATAGGCTGTTATGAGGAGGATTTCTGTGGTTCATTTCACGCAGCTTGTTGCCGCTCAACCGCTAAACGCTGTTGTAGAATTAATTCCGGCAACTGGGGAGCTTCGGGCAGCAAGGGCAGTGTTTCGCCATTAAAACGCCGCTGCGCCAGCAAACTGCAGTTTTCCAGCACTTCTGTGCTATCTAATGACCATTTCCCACGGCTCACCAACGGTTCTGGGCGTAACACTTCAGCTAAGCGAAATGTTTCTGGGCCATCATTTAAAAAATAATGGGCATTATCCGTTACAGCCTGCTGACTCAAATTCCCCAACAATGGTTGTGGCGTTGGTAATTCAAACTGCTGCCGCAGACGTTCGTCAGTTGCCAAGGTATCTTGCAGATGAAACTGCGGCCAATCGCGAGCATCCTGCGACAACATCGACAGCAATAGCCCAAAGTCCCCGCGCGCATTTTCTTCAACCGCATGGTTGAGGCGGGTCCCCAGTTGTAGTTCGTTAAGCAGTATCGGCTTTGATTGCATAAAAAAACATCGATTAAACAACCTGTTGTTATTTAATCGACCGAACTGCCACTAACTTTAGTGGTTTTTGCAAAATCGGGCTTTACATAAAAACGCTTTCTGTCTACTATTGCCGCCGCAATTTGAGGAGGGGTTCCCGAGTGGCCAAAGGGATCAGACTGTAAATCTGACGGCTCCGCCTTCGAAGGTTCGAATCCTTCCCCCTCCACCATGTTGCGCTGCCAATCAGCACTTTTGTGTGAGGTTGAGGAGGGGTTCCCGAGTGGCCAAAGGGATCAGACTGTAAATCTGACGGCTCCGCCTTCGAAGGTTCGAATCCTTCCCCCTCCACCATTTTCATCACAAAAGTAGCTCATTTTTCGGGGAGGGGTTCCCGAGTGGCCAAAGGGATCAGACTGTAAATCTGACGGCTCTGCCTTCGAAGGTTCGAATCCTTCCCCCTCCACCATTTATCCTTGCCAGTTGGCAACATTACCAACAACTTTCAAGCAGAACTCGACATTATCGCCATTGCAGTAATGCCAATAGGCTAATCTATTTGCAGATATTTATGGGTTTGTACTGAAAGCCGCCAATTGCGAGCAATACAGACTTTAATCGCTAAAGCGGTTGCATGGGATTTCTGACTGATAGGCTGCAGGCATACTACTTTGCCCGTCAAATCCACGCCCGCAAGCAAGGCATCCAATTGCTCGATATGGGTCGAGGTTGCCACCGGATGTTTGATCTCATTAGCGCGTTTTAGTGCCTGTGATTTGACGGCCAGCCCACCTTTCATGCCAATTTTTGGTGATACGGTCACCCAAGTCGAGTCACTGCACTTCACCTCGAAGGTGCCACTGGTTTCTAGCTGGGTGCTATAACCAGCGCGATTTAATGCTTGGGTGAGTTCTGTGAGGTCAAACAAGCAAGGCTCGCCACCGGTTAATACCACATGTTTGGCTGAAAAAGCTTTAGCAGTAAAAGCTGCGAGTAATGCTGCACTATTATACCAAGCCCAACGCCCTACACTGCCGTCCGTCTGTAATACTTGCTCTGGTGTAACTTCATTCTCGGGGAACTGTTCCCAAGTTTGGCGAGTATCGCACCAAGGGCAGCCCACCGGACACCCTTGCAAGCGGACAAAAATGGAAGGCAAGCCCGTATTGACCCCTTCCCCTTGAATGGTTTCAAATACTTCATTGACTGGATATAGCATAAAAGCGCCTCAAAAATCGCGGAGTGGGTGTCGGTCAATCGCGGGCGCTGTTATATAGCATTCATCTGCGAATGGCAAACATGTTGGCCATTAAGGAATTTGCAATATTTTGGGGTAAACTGTGGCCATTCTTTTTTGAGTGTATTTAAAAATGAGCATAACACAGCCTAAATCCACAACTCCGCGTAAAGCCATTATGGTGTTCAGCGGTGGTCAGGACTCAACCACTTGTCTGATCCAAGCGCTAACCCAGTATGACGAAGTCCACGCGATAACCTTTAACTATGGTCAACGCCATGCCCATGAAATTGATATTGCCAAAGTACTGGCACACAAGCTGGGGGCAACCAGCCATAAAGTGATGGATGTCAGCCTGTTAAATGAACTGGCAATATCGGCACTCACCCGCGATAGTATCCCGGTTTCTACCGAACTGATGGATAATGGCTTGCCGAATACCTTCGTCCCCGGGCGCAACATCCTGTTCTTGACGCTAGCGGGAATTTACGCCTATCAACTGGGGGCTGAAGCAGTCATTACTGGGGTATGTGAAACCGACTATTCCGGCTACCCCGATTGCCGCCACGATTTTGTTCGAGCGCTGGAATCCGCATTAGTGCAAGGAATGGATAGACCACTGCGATTAGTCACACCGTTAATGTGGCTGAATAAAGCTGAAACTTGGGCCTTAGCAGATAAATACGGCCAGCTAGACTTGGTTCGGGACGAAACACTCACCTGTTACAACGGCATTGAAGGCCGTGGGTGTGGCGAGTGTCCTGCTTGTAAACTACGCCAGCACGGTCTGGACGAATACTTGGCCAATAAAGAAGTGATAGCGCAACAATTGGCGGCCAAGAGTCCAAACGCATGAATTGGCGCGTTTCTCCGTGGCTGACAGTATTAACGGTTAGTGTGCTTTGCGGTGTGCTGCAATGGGCAGATGCCGCCGACATCATGGAATACCAGCGTCAGTTTATTGCACAAGGCCAATGGTGGCGATTATTGACGGGTAACTTGATACACACCAATCACTGGCATCTGCTGATGAATTTGGCCGGATTCTGGGTAGTGGTTTTTATCCACCGCGTCCACTATGGCAACAGACATCTGGCCTGGCTGTTACTCACGTTATGCATCACCGAAGGATTGGGTCTTTGGTTTGCGTTCCCAACGCTGAGTGCCTATGTTGGTCTCAGCGGCGTGCTACATGGGTTATTTGCTTACGGCGCGCTGAGCGATATCAAAATTGGTTGGCGCTCCGGTTATTTGTTGCTTGTGGGGGTGATGGCAAAAGTCACATGGGAACAAACAATGGGCGCTAATGCAGAAGTCACGCAATTGATTGGCGCGCGAGTGGCAATAGAGGCTCATTTAGTAGGATTACTGAGTGGCATCGGTATTTTTCTGTTGGTGACGTTATACCAGCGGCAAAAACTCCCCACGCCATAACATAGCGCGAGGATAATCCCAAATCAGTAGTAACAATGCCGGAGATAAACACCGGCATTGCTTCATTCAGGCACTGATCAATTGCCGCCTGAGCCCAGCAATCTGATCCCTGAGCGCCGCGGCTTCTTCAAATTCCAAATCGCGCGCATGCTGCAGCATCTGTTTTTCCAAACTATCTATTGCATGTGCCAGATCCGCGGCACTCTGTTTTTGATATTGTGTTTTAGGTTCAGCCACTTTTCGCCAAGACTGTCCCCCATGACCAGCTCGCTCCGTGTCGCCAATATCCATGACATCGGTGATCCGCTTCACCAATCCTCGAGGAATAATGCCGTGTTCTAGGTTAAATTGATGCTGTTTTTCACGACGACGCGCCGTTTCATCCATCGCTTTCGCCATGGATGGCGTTACTTTGTCAGCATAAAGGATCACTTTACCATTAATGTTACGAGCCGCCCGGCCTATAGTTTGGATTAACGAGCGCTCAGAACGCAAAAAGCCTTCTTTATCCGCATCAAAAATACACACCAAAGACACTTCTGGCATATCCAAGCCTTCACGTAACAGGTTAATGCCAACCAGCACGTCAAAAATCCCTTTCCGTAAATCCCGAATAATTTCAACACGTTCAACCGTTTCCACATCTGAATGCAAATAACGCACTTTAACGCCATGTTCATCAAGATATTCGGTAAGGTCTTCCGCCATCCTTTTGGTCAAAGTAGTCACCAATACCCGTTCATTCACAGCTACCCGTTTTGCGACTTCAGACAACAGATCGTCCACCTGAATCGCAACGGGTCGAACTTCCACCTCAGGATCCAATAATCCGGTTGGCCGGACGACCTGCTCGGCAATTTCGCCGTCACAGCGTTCCATTTCATAAGTACCGGGTGTCGCAGACACATAAATTGTCTGCGGCATCAGCGCTTCAAATTCGTCAAATTTCAAAGGGCGATTGTCCAACGCTGACGGCAACCGGAAGCCATACTCCACCAGTGTGGTCTTTCTCGAACGGTCGCCTTTGTACATGGCCCCAATCTGCGGCACCGTCACATGTGACTCGTCAATAATCATCAGGCCATCAGCAGGCAAATAGTCCAGCAACGTTGGCGGACCTTCGCCGGGACGTCTGCCAGACAAATAACGGGAATAGTTTTCGATACCGGAGCAATAGCCAAGCTCCACCATCATTTCAATATCATATTGAACACGCTCGGTGAGACGCTGAACTTCCACCAATTTATTGGCATCCAGCAGCTGTTGCCGCCGTTGCCGCAACTCTTCTTTAATCTGTTCGGTGGCTGCAAGAATTTTTTCACGTGGTGTCACGTAATGGGTTTTAGGGTAAACCGTGGTACGAGCTAGGCGTTTACTGATGTGGCCAGTTAAGGGATCAAACATTGACAACTGTTCAATTTCGTCATCAAACAGTTCCACTCTAATTGCATCGCGCTCAGACTCTGCCGGAAAGATGTCGATAACCTCCCCCCGCACACGGAAAGTGCCTCGAGCCAGCTCAATATCATTACGGGTATATTGCAACTCGCTCAAACGTTGCAGAATATCTCGCTGCCCCATGATGTCGCCCTGACGCAAATGCAACATCATTTTCATATAGGAATCGGGATCGCCCAAACCATAAATGGCCGAAACCGATGCCACCAATACCACATCTCGACGCTCCAGTAGCGCTTTGGTCGCCGATAAGCGCATCTGTTCTATATGGGCATTAACCGACGCATCCTTTTCAATAAAGGTGTTAGTCGCTGGCACATAGGCTTCTGGCTGGTAGTAATCGTAGTATGAGACAAAATACTCCACGGCATTATGAGGAAAGAACTCTTTCATTTCGCCATAAAGCTGCGCCGCCAATGTTTTGTTTGGCGCCATAATGATGGTGGGGCGTCCTAAAGTCGCAATCACGTTGGCTACAGTGAATGTTTTACCGGACCCAGTCACCCCAAGTAAGGTTTGATGCGCCAACCCGGCCTCCAGACCTTCCACAAGCTGCGCAATAGCCGTGGGTTGATCGCCCGCAGGCTTATATTGAGAAACTAATTTAAACACTGGTTCGGACACGAATTTGTTCCCTCCGTTTTAACCCGTCATTGTATCCTCGCCATAAACGGCATGCCACCGATAACAGACATTTATCAATACAACTGGAGGCACAATAATAGCTAAAGCTGAAATTCAATAACGGCATGACTAACTGTCCTTGCTATGCATAAAATTGAGCCAAAGCACCAATTTAATGCACAGCGGTGCTTGATTACTTTCTTACAAATTGATTACAAACCCGCTCAACTTTTATTCCATCGCTTGACTTTTACAAGATGCTGTTTTTATTTATTTTTATATTTTGTAGAGTTTTTTGGCAGATTTAAGTCCACCCCAGAAGCCTCAGGGGTTTGCCGCATATTTACCGGACAAACTCACAGGGTTATCCACAGATTCAGTGGATAACTGAATTCAGCCCAGTAACCATGCGGGATTGCCATTTTTCAACCTTACGCTTGCGCGAGCCCCATCCTATGAAAGTTAATTACATTTAAAATGTCCCCTTTAGAAAAGTGAGACGCAACTCACAAAATACACAGACAGTCGTGCTCCCAAAATCGACCAAACAGTATTTTATTCGGTGCATTGCAATGCCTGTTTTTTGACGGTTGAGCAAGGGGGATGCATGGCATCGTTAGTGGTTTGCAAGACATCCGCAAAAGGATCTGTTTACCAATCCCGAAATGATTGATTGCCGCCCTATTTAAATGCCGATACAAGGACAGATTTTCATCACTATAGATTTACCTTAGCTGTTATTTTTTAAGCATAATCCCGCTGTTTTCTATCAAAAAGTAATTGTATGAACATTTGATAAGCAATCAGCCCTGCAATTACGCTTTTTTTGTATTGCCGAGTTGACTCAACTGCACGAGCGATTTACTATGCGCTCCGTTCTTCAGCGATGCT
Source organism: Shewanella sp. 4t3-1-2LB (assembly GCF_017368415.1). NCBI lineage: Bacteria > Pseudomonadati > Pseudomonadota > Gammaproteobacteria > Alteromonadales > Shewanellaceae > Shewanella > Shewanella sp. 4t3-1-2LB. The sequence continues at coordinate 11,120 of NZ_JAFNJD010000036.1, read as the reverse complement.
AATTGCAATTCCCCTGTAGTTCAGTCGGTAGAACGGCGGACTGTTAATCCGTATGTCACTGGTTCAAGTCCAGTCAGGGGAGCCACGTTGAAGAATATATGCAAAATAAAATTTCTGTATCATTCCCCTGTAGTTCAGTCGGTAGAACGGCGGACTGTTAATCCGTATGTCACTGGTTCAAGTCCAGTCAGGGGAGCCATACAGCAATATTGAAAATTTGTTCCCCTGTAGTTCAGTCGGTAGAACGGCGGACTGTTAATCCGTATGTCACTGGTTCAAGTCCAGTCAGGGGAGCCATATCAACTGCAGTTATCAATATCTGTTCCCCTGTAGTTCAGTCGGTAGAACGGCGGACTGTTAATCCGTATGTCACTGGTTCAAGTCCAGTCAGGGGAGCCATATCTACTTTGTTACACTTGTTGTAGACCCATAAGCCATTTTGAATCGCTTGATTTAGTATCAAAGCACTTCTCACCATATCTTCGTTTTACCGGCCTCCTCGTTAAAAATTATCAGACTAATCTGGGCTATTTCTGTTTAACGTGGGTTCTGTTTAATCTGGGCGCCTCAACTCAATTCATCGGCGATGAGCACCATAACGTTATAGGTGTGACAACATGATAAATAACATGAAATATTAGAATCTTTGACTTACATCTACATCATTGTTGTTGCGACTGGTACTTGTGTGAGCCAGCAAGACCGATAGTCTGATGATGTTTGCCATCAGAGCAACATGCTGGCATGGTGAGTCACGTCGCTTTTAATGTCCGCCGCCCTTGGTCATTTTTGCTGAGGGAACGCCCATTATCTATCTTGTCTGCTTATTCATTGAGTGCGGAACTGCAGCGCGAGTAGTCGAATTTTACGTTTAGCTTAAATCTGGGATAACTTGTCATACAAAGCACTGAGGTGTTGAGTTCACGGCTTTGGTTGCATCACGGCACCAAACTGAATTGCGATTGTCACAATCCTATTAACCCCTATATTTCATGTGTTGTTAATAACGGCTGAAACACCGATAATAACCGCCAAGAAATTGTAACGCTGTGAATATGATGAGTGATTATCTGCTGTTGCTGATTGGTACAGTACTGGTCAACAACTTTGTCCTAGTTAAATTTCTGGGTCTTTGCCCGTTCATGGGCGTATCCAGTAAACTGGAATCAGCAATCGGCATGTCGATGGCGACCACCTTTGTGCTGACACTTGCCTCGATTCTCAGTTATCTGGTGGATCAGTATCTGTTACAGCCTTTTGAACTGGGCTACCTGCGCACCATGGCGTTTATTCTGGTCATTGCAGTTGTTGTACAGTTCACAGAAATGGTGGTACAGAAAACCTCTGCGAGTTTATACCGTGCCTTAGGTATCTATCTGCCGCTGATCACTACCAACTGCGCGGTTCTCGGCGTGGCATTGCTGAACATCAATGAGCAGCATAACTTTATGCAATCGGCGGTATATGGGTTTGGTGCCGCACTCGGGTTTTCACTGGTATTGATCCTGTTCTCCGCAATGCGTGAACGTTTGGCGGCTGCCGACGTGCCGCTACCTTTTAAAGGCGGTGCCATTGCGATGATCACTGCGGGTCTGATGTCACTGGCCTTTATGGGCTTTACTGGTCTGGTCAAGTAGAGTGAATTTTCCATGTTGATAGCTGTAGTTTTATTAACACTGCTGGCATTAGTGTTTGGCGTTGTGCTGGGATTTGCGGCCGAAAAATTCAAAGTTGAAGGTAACCCCATTGTCGACCAGATCGAAGCTTTACTGCCACAAACACAATGTGGTCAGTGTGGTTATCCAGGATGTCGCCCCTATGCTGAAGCTATTGCCAACGGTGAAAAAATCAACCGTTGTCCTCCTGGCGGTTCAGCCACCATGGAAAAGCTGGCAGATTTGATGGGAGTTGAGCCAGAACCGCTCACCGCCACCGCCGAAACTCAAGTAAGAAAGGTCGCTTTTATTCGCGAGGAGGAGTGTATCGGGTGTACCAAGTGCATCCAAGCATGTCCTGTTGACGCGATTGTAGGTGCAGGGAAATTGATGCATACGGTACTTGCCAGTGCCTGCACCGGTTGCGATCTATGTGTTGAACCCTGCCCGGTAGATTGCATTGAAATGCTTCCGGTTAAACAAGACTTGCGGACCTGGGACTGGCAACTCAATGCCATTCCGGTCAAGACGCTGTAAGAGGATTTTCCATTGAGCCTAACTGCATCCACTGAGCATACAGTCCTCTGGCCGCTGACAGGAGGTATTCATCCGCCAGAGATGAAACTGCTGTCTAATACCACGCCTATCCAGCGACTATTACCCGCGAATGAATATTTTTTGCCCTTACCACAAGTTGGCGAAACGGCCGTTCTGGCTATTAAACAAGGCCAACGAGTGTTAAAGGGACAGCCGCTTACGCGTGGAATTTCCGCCATGTATCTGGCGGTGCACGCCCCAACTTCCGGTATTATTACCGCTATCGAACCAAGACCGAGTAACCACCCTTCAGCCCTACCCGTGCTGACCTGTGTTGTACAGTCTGATGGCCTTGATGAAGCGGTAAGTTTCACTGCGGCATCGGAGCCATTAAGCCATGAGCAAATACTGCAACGTATTCGTGATGCGGGGATTGCTGGTATGGGTGGCGCTATGTTTCCAAGCCACATCAAACTCAATCCTGCTAGCAAGGTAAAACGGCTGATCATCAACGGTGTTGAATGTGAACCTTACATCACCGCAGACGACAGGTTGATGCGCGAGTATGCCAGTGACATTCTTAAAGGTGTAGCGTTGATGCAGCAACTGCTGCAACCAGAAACCACTACTATTGCCATTGAGGACAATAAACCGGAAGCTGCACAAGCCATGAGACAAGCATTAGCGGCCTCGACCTTGTCCCAATGCAGCATTCAAGTGATTCCGACTAAATATCCCTCGGGTGGCGAAAAACAACTGATCCAGATCCTTACCGGTCAGGAAGTGCCATCCGGTGCAATCCCGGCGCATTTAGGTATTGTGGTGCAAAATGTCGGAACTGCGTTTGCTATTCAACAAGCCGTTTATCAAGGAGTACCGTTGCTTGAGCGCGTGTTAACCGTCACGGGGAGCAATATTGAGAAGCCTGGCAATTATTGGGTATCTGTTGGAACGCCCATTCGCCATATTCTTGAACAGACAGGTTTTAAGGCCACGCCTGACAGCAAAGTGATCGTTGGTGGGCCGATGATGGGTTACACCCTGCCAACAGTTGATGTTCCAGTACTCAAGGGCAGCAACTGTCTGTTATTACCTCAAGCGCAGGAACTCGCGGATGCGCCGCAGGAGCGCTCCTGTATCCGCTGTGGTGAATGTGCACAGGTGTGCCCGGTATCATTGTTACCACAACAGTTGTATTGGCACGCCAAAGCTGCTGAATATGATAAGGCGGAGAATTTCCATCTGCAGGACTGCATCGAATGTGGTTGCTGCAGTTATGTCTGCCCGTCCGATATTCCATTAGTGCAGTATTATCGCGTGGCCAAGGCGGCGATCCGCAAAACTCGCGAAGAAAAATTACACGCTGAACACGCCAAAATGCGTTTTGAAGCACGCAGCTTACGTATGGAGCAAGAAAAACAAGAGCGCGAAGCTAAAGCTCGGGAAGCCGCGGAAAAACGCAAAAGCGCCATGTCAGGAAATGAAAAAGACGCCGTGGCTGCAGCGCTTGCGCGAGTAAAAGCCAAACAAGCCGCGCAGAGTGCGGTAAAAGAGTCACCCGCGCCAACAACTGCAGATAATAAGGCCACTATTGCTGAAGCGGTGAGCGGAATAAAAGCACAAAATCAAGAAAGCAGCGGCTCCAATGTCACTAATCAGGAAGACAAAAAAGCCGCCATTGCTGCAGCGATAGTTAGGGCTAAAGCCAAAAAAATCGCAGCTACTCCAACGTTGACCGAAACGCTAACGGCGTCCGCTCCGACCCAAGCAGCAGACAAAAAAGCTAAAGTGGCGGCGGCGATCGCCAGCGCCAAGGCCAAGAGAACTCAAGCCGCAGACACGCCTAACACCGAGGCCCAACTTGCTGCGCCCAATGCCACCGATAAGCAAGCCATGATAGCTGCCGCCGTAGCGAAAGCGAAGGCGCGAAAAGCAGCCGTTGAGAACACCTCAGCGGAAGTAGATAACGCCGCGGTGACAGAAGAAGCTTCCTCAGCACCAACAACGCTTACTGAAAGCACTACTGATGCGGCCAAAAAAGCCAGAATTGCCGCGGCCGTTGCTAAAGCTAAAGCCAAGAAGGCGTCATCAGCTACTGCAACCGAAGCGCCAGAAAAGACCACAGCCGCAAGCACAATCGCTGCTGCAGCAAAGCAGCACACTGAGGGCAACATGCCTGAAACCGTGAATACAGACGGTGATACTCATGCGTCGGTGTCATTGAGTGATGATAAAAAAGCCCGCGTGGCGGCTGCTGTAGCGAAAGCCAAACAAAAGGCTCGTGAACGTGCTCGTGAGCAGGAGAATAACTGATATGGCGTTCAAAATTGCATCGTCCCCCCATATTAACCGCCAATTACAAACAAGTACGGTAATGCAACGGGTTCTGCTATGTGCCATGCCGGCGCTGGTAGTGCAATGTGCATTTTTTGGCTGGGGCACATTGATCCAGGTGATACTGGCCATGACCGTCGCCATGTGTGCTGAAGCGTTGATTATGCAACTACGCCAACGCCCGGTTATCCATACAATTTCTGACAACAGTGCGCTATTAACCGCATTTTTGCTGGGTGTCGCCATTCCGCCTTTGGCACCCTGGTGGCTGATATTGATAGGTACTGCATTCGCCATTGTCATAGTCAAACAGTTATATGGTGGTCTGGGACAGAATTTGTTCAACCCAGCCATGGCGGCCTATGTGTTACTACTGATTGCCTTTCCAGTACAGATGACAAGTTGGGTGGCGCCGATCACTGCCGCGCAGCACTCAGCAAGTTTTCTCGACACCTTACACATTATTTTCAGCAGTTCACAAATCGCCGTCGCAGATACCTACCGACTTGGCATCGATGGCACCACGATGGCAACGCCGCTCGATACATTGAAGACAGATCTGCATTCAGGTATCACAACCGCGGATAGTCTGCAAAAACTTATTTTTAACGGTTGGACGGGCAAAGGCTGGTTCTGGGTGAATTTGGCCTATCTGGCTGGCGGCTTAATGATGCTGCGGCTTAAATTGATCCGTTGGCATATCAGTGCCGGGGTACTCGGCGCGCTCTTTATCTGTTCTGCTGTTGCTTGGGCTTGGGAGCCATTGACACATGTCAGTCCATTGATGCAGCTGTTTTCCGGTGCCACGATGGTGGGCGCATTTTTTATCGCCACCGATCCGGTTACTGCGGCCACCAGTAATAGGGGCCGACTGCTATTTGGTGCCATCATCGGTGTGCTGGTATATCTCATTCGTAGCTTTGGTGGCTATCCCGATGCTTTTGCTTTTGCAGTATTACTGGCCAACATCAGCGCACCACTGATTGATTATTACATCAAGCCACGTACATACGGTCACTTACGGGGTTGAGGAACTCATCTTGCAAAATACAATGTTGAGAAATGGACTGCTGCTGGGTTTGTTTGCGCTGATCTGTACTGCGCTGGTGGCTGCCGTCAATCTGATGACCCAACAGACCATTGCTGAACAGCAACGACTGCAGTTGCTGAAAGTATTGCACCAAATTATTCCTGATGCGATACATGACAATGATTTAGCCCAAACCTGCACCCTGCTACACGCCCCGGAGAGTCTCGGAACCCGTCGAGCCCTTCCCGCCTATATCGCCATGAAAAATGGGCAGGCGGTCGCAATTGCTATTGAAGCGGTAGCCCCAGATGGTTACAACGGTGAAATTCAGCTAATTGTGGGTGTACGCAATGATGGCACAGTATTAGGAGTCCAGACCCTATCGCAGCAGGAAACTCCGGGGCTGGGCGATAAAATCGATAGCCGCAAATCAGACTGGCTGAAGCACTTTGTCGGCAAAGTCTTTGACAGCAGTAACGATAAGAGTTGGTATGTCAAGAAAGATGGTGGGGATATCGATCAGTTTACTGGAGCCACAATCACCCCCAGAGCCTATACCAAGGCACTGAGAAAGGCGCTTAGCTACTTTGAAAAGAATCAACAGATGATCTACCAGCAACCCATGAATTGTGAGGCGAATCAATGAGCCAATATCGAGAAATCGCTTGGCAGGGATTATGGAAAAACAATCCGGGGCTGGTACAGCTACTAGGCCTCTGTCCGTTACTTGCCGTCACAGCTACCTTGACCAATGCTATCGGGCTTGGGGTTGCAACCATGGCAGTATTAATTGGTTCAAATATACTGGTTTCCCTGGTAAGGGACTATGTCCCTAAAGAGATCCGTATTCCGGTATTCGTCATGATCATTGCGGCGCTAGTAACTGCAGTGCAATTACTGGTTAATGCTTATGCATATGGCTTATATCTATCGCTGGGGATTTTCCTGCCGCTGATTGTGACTAACTGCATTATTATCGGCCGCGCTGAAGCCTTCGCCTCGCGGAACAATCCGTTGAAAGCCGCGTTTGACGGTTTAATGATGGGAATGGGATTTACCTTGGTACTGATGGTATTAGGTGCGGTGAGGGAAATACTTGGACAGGGAACACTGTTTGATGGTGCCGACCAACTGCTTGGCGGTTGGGCCAGTGTACTGCGCATAGAAGTCTGGCAAGTAAACACGCCTTTCTTATTGGCGATGCTACCTCCAGGCGCGTTTTTTGGTGTAGGTCTGCTGATTGCACTGAAGAATGTGATCGATAAAAAGCTAGCATCCCGTAAAACCCAGGTCGCAGAAACAACCGTCCAGCGTGTGCGTGTCACCAAGGTGAACTAATCCTCTCAGTGAAGGACCAACTGTGAATAATGCTAAAAGAATAGAGATCCTTAAACGCCTTAGAGATCATAACCCTCACCCTAAAACTGAATTGCACTATAGCAGTCCATTTGAGTTATTGGTGGCAGTTACATTATCAGCCCAGGCCACGGATGTGAGTGTCAATAAAGCCACAGCTAAACTATTTCCGGTAGCCAATACCCCACAAGCCATAGTGAATTTAGGCGTTGAAGGCCTCAAACACTTTATCAAGACGATTGGTCTGTACAATAACAAAGCCGTTAATGTCGTTGCACTGTCACAGAAATTACTGGATGAGTATCAAGGACAAGTGCCCGAGGACCGGGAGGCATTGGAATCACTGCCAGGTGTAGGGCGAAAAACCGCGAACGTGGTGCTTAACACCGCATTTGGCTGGCCTACCATTGCGGTTGACACTCATATTTTCCGGGTTAGCAACCGTACCAATTTTGCCCCAGGGAAAAACGTGCAACAGGTGGAAGATAAGTTACTGAAAGTTGTTCCTGCCGAATTTAAAGTCGATGTTCATCACTGGCTTATTCTGCATGGACGCTATACCTGTATCGCTCGAAAACCCAGATGTGGCAGCTGTATTATTGAAGATCTCTGTGAATTTAAAGAGAAAGTTTATCCAGAATAAAAAGCCGCCTCTTGGGGCGGCCTTAACCGAAAATATAATCGCCAGTGAAAAGAGATTACACTTCTTCAGAACATTTGCGCGATAAGAGCAGCAAATACTAGCGCGATAACACAAGTTGTTCCCAAAGCCATTTTTAATTCTGTGGTCATTGTTATCTCCCTAAGTGAATACCGACCTCATTATTGATGATATGGCAATAATTTCAACATCAGGTGACTTAATATGTGACCTAGCAAACATCCACACAGTTATGCAAGTGATCGTTAACACATTTTGGTAAATTAGCTTTGTAGTTAAACTACAAAGCCATAAGTAATTGAGAGGTAAGTATGTCGCAGGTTTTACACACAATGATCCGCGTTGGTAATTTGGAACGCAGTATTGAATTTTACACCAAAGTAATGGGAATGAAGCTACTGCGCCAATCAGAAAATCCACAATACAAATACAGCCTGGCTTTTGTTGGTTTTGATGAAGAAAGCAAGGGAGCCGCAGTGATTGAACTCACCTATAACTGGGGCACAGAAAAATATGATATGGGTAACGCCTTTGGCCATATCGCGATTGGTGAAAAGGATATTTATAGTCGCTGTGAAGCCATTGCAGCCGCAGGGGGAAAAGTAACCCGAGCGCCTGGTCCTGTAGCCGGGGGGCACACAGAAATAGCATTCGTAGAAGATCCTGATGGCTATAAAATTGAGCTAATTCAGATGCGTTCTGCCGAAAAAGGTTTAGGCTAATCCCCATACCTTTTCCATGCAGCTCTCTATTTGCGAGCCTATATTTCAGTAGCTAGTCCTGAAATACATTGCATTTATTTCCGCCATAAAAAAGCCCTCTTAACGAGGGCTTTTTAGATTATAGGACTCCGCGAACTATCAGAACTTGTAGCTTACACTACCGTATATCTGACGACCGACAACATCGTAAACCTGTGGAGAAGTACCACCATCACTACCGTTAGAAACGTATGATGGTTTCTCATCAGTGAAGTTCTTAACGCCAGCAGATAAACTCAAGCTATCAGTCAAGTGATAAGTACCCACAATGTTGTGGTATAGCACTGAATCAGCTTTGCTACCATCATTTAGATTATAGTCACGCATACTGCTGATATAGCGATTGTAGTACATGACATTCCACGCATCCTGGCCTGCGGTGATGGTGAAGTTATTACGCCACTTAGCGTAGCCTCCCATATTACCATCGACATAATCAGAATAATCAATGCCATCTTCAATATGCTTGATCAGATAAGTAGCATCGTTATTGATACTCCAGTCCAGCCCCAATCCAGAGAATTTATAAGCAACGTTAATATCAACACCACTAGTTTGAACTTTACCAACGTTAGTGAGCGCAGCAGTCAGATTTGTTAAGTCACCGTCTGCAGTCACATTGATAACAGCACAAGCCGCGGCATCACCATCATGACAAGCATCTAAGTTAGCCTGAACATCAACACGGCTAATTGCGTCAGTAATATTGAACTTCCAATAATCAATGGTGGTAGAGAAACCGTCAAGGAAGCTTGGTGAGTATACAATACCCGCGGTATAAGACTCAGATTCCTCCGGCTTCAGATTTTTATCTGATGTGCGGTTAACAAGCAACTGCGCATCTAATGCGTTGCCCCATGGGTCATCCAGGTAGTCATATGAGCCTGAATTACCACCAAACAGTTCGCTGATGTTAGGTGCACGGAAACCAGTAGCCACCACACCGCGCAGCATGAGATCCTCAGTTACACGATATGTTAAACCTACTTTCCAGGTTGACGCTTTACCAAAAGTATCATATTCGTCGTAACGCCATGCAAAATCACCTGTCAGTTTCTCGGTGAATGGCACACTCACTTCCTGGAAGAAAGAAATTACATCGTAATGACCTTTGGTAGGATCCTGCTGTGCTGCTGTACTATCGCCAGCAACGATGATCGGGTCTGGTGTATAGTAGCCCTCTTCATAGCGATACTCGGCACCAAAAGCAAAACTAACTGCGCCAGCACTTAACTGGAACAGATCACCACTCAGGTTAGCCTGGACATCATGCTGTTCGTTACCACCGTGGTTAGTTTCCATATAGCTGATTGCGTCGATATCTTCAGCAGGAATACTACCGCCATAGAACCAAGCATCTTGATTTGCATAGATGGAGTTTGCCATCCAAGTTGCATTAATGGAGTTCTCAGTACCTGTAGTAGCTTTGTTTTTACCATAAGTATATGAAACATCCCAATTCAAACCGTTTCCGGCTTCCAAATACCCCTGTAACCCCAAAGAGGCACGGTAGGTATCTGTGTCCTGAGTATAAATACGAGGACCTACATCGTTGGTTCTACGACGATATTCAACGGTTCCATCATCAAATGCTGTAATACCTGCCGCAGTCATCGCAGAATCAAGAGTAATACAGTTTTCTGTTTTTGTAGCGTTACAAACATCAAGCATAATGTCAGCTGGCTGAGCAGCCATCTGCTGATGAGATTTACGTTTGGTGTATAACAGGTCACCTGTTAGCACCAAATCATTCCCCAGTTCCTGAGTCATATTAGCAAAAACGCTATAACGCTTGGATGGAGTCTGATAATAACTGTCTTTTGTATAATCATAACCGTAGGTACGATCTATCCAGTTACCATTCGCATCAACAACTTTACCAGCTTTGATGCCATCACCCCACAAAGCACCTTCTGGGACGAAAGAACTGGAGCCATTCTCAGTCCAATCGCGATCAGCTTGAATAACGCCATTACGTTTTGAATACGCTGCACCAACAGTGTAATTACCACCATTATTGGTATTAAACCCATACAGAGCATTCAACTCATAAGTCTGACCATCACCTTTATCGGTAGAGGATGACTTAGCATCGAATTGGAAACCTTCAAAATCTTTCTTGGTAATGATGTTAACAACGCCTGCGATAGCGTCAGAGCCATACACAGCAGAGGCGCCATCTTTCAGAATTTCAACACGTTGAATCATTGCTACAGGAATGGCATTCAAGTCTACTGCGCTGTCTGCACCAGAACCTGAGTTCACCATACGCCGACCATTTAACAATACCAATGTGCGGTTTGCTCCCATACCACGTAAGTCTACCTGAGCAATCCCATCGGCGCCGTTATTGGTTGTAGAGCCAATTGGCGCACCCGCCATAGAGGTCTGGTCTTGCAGCAATTGGTCAACAGAAGCATAACCCTGTGCCACAATGGTATCTGCACTAATAGATGTAACAGGAGATGCAGATTCCATATCCTGACGTTTAATACGCGAACCTGTAACCTCAATACGTTCAACATCACTAGTTTTAGCAGCGGACTTATCCGCAGCAGGTGCGGCATGTACAACGCCAAAGGAACCTGCGGACACAGCAGCAATCAGAGACAATCTGACAGCTGAAGCTATTTTATTAGTTTTAAGCATTCAAAACTCCCTTACTTCCTGGTTTTTTACGGCCGATTTTTATATTTATTCACGCCTGAGACTCAGGCCGAGTGAAGATACTGTCGCCAACTAAACGTGGCGTCAATCTTCTATTTTAAAATTGTAGTAACACGTAT
>NZ_JAFNJD010000035.1:0-51747 GCF_017368415.1 Shewanella sp. 4t3-1-2LB | reverse complement strand
AACCGAGCAGCATGTACTGCCAATACGAGGAGACTCAAGAGCTTACCCTCGGTGTGTTAGAGCAAAACCAAGGAAATATCCAGTCAAAAGAAAATGCCAGTCAGCTCTTAACTGACTGGCATTAGGCAAATGCCGGTCATGAAGGCGAGATAATTGTGATTAATCCGGTTTTTTAGCGAGAAAAAGGATCAATTCTGAAAGCGCTTCTGCGTCTGAAACATTAGCCTTGATCAGATACTTGCCATTCACCAGTAAAGATGGGACGCCCCGAACCTGTGCCAATTGAGTTTGCGCTTCGTAGTTTTCCATTGCTAGCTTAGCATCGGCAGAGCCAATGGTCTTTTCCAACAAAGTTTTATCAATTCCCTGACTGACAAAAAAAGCCTCAAGATCTGCTTCAGTAGTGAATGGCTGATGTTGTTCATGAATGCGTGCAAATATCTTACTATGCACCTGATTGACAATTTTAAATTTCTGCGCCAAATAGTAAGCTTCTTGGCTCAAGACCCAGGCGGGACGGCGCGCACCGACAGGAGTACGCGCTAACGTTACTTTACCTTTGAGCAGTTGCGCAGTCTTCTCAATGACGGGATCCTGTTGATAACAATGTGGGCAGTTATAAGAGAAAAACTCCCTGACAACTGGTTTAGTGGTTTCTGGAATGCCAGTTACCGTAATGTAATCCTGACCTTCTTGATATTCTGCAGCGGTGGCGGGGATCAGCACGGCACTTAACAGTAGTAATGCCGTGGTAGTTTTGGCCACAAATGAAAACAGCATGGTTCCCCCTCATTGGACAACATAATCAACTAAATGCAACTGTCACAGGCCTGCAACAGCGAATTGGCATCAGTATATCGATAACTAAAACCAAGATCTCGGCAAATAAATGAACCATCGATACGTTTACCCAATGTGCGAGGTTCTTCCGCAACAAATTGTGGCACAGGTAATCCCAACTGCTCAGCCGCTAGGCAGTAAAAAGTCTGCTTATCTAGGGTCAAAGGAGCACTCAGATTATAAACTGCCGCCGGTTGAGGAGCCTTAAGTATGGATATCACTGCAGCAATACAGTCATCAAGATGCACCAAATTTACCGCTTGCGAGGCACCTGTTAAACCTGTTCGTCCCGCCATAAAACGACCTGGATGCCTCGCAGGCCCTACTAACCCGGCAAAACGAATAATGGTGACATTGCGTTTATCAGATGCCAACTGTTGAAACATCCGCTCTGCTTGCTGCAAGACGGCGCTACTACCAGAGGTTGCCAGTTGCAAATCCGCCTCCGTCAGAACCCCCTCTTGCTGGTAGGCGCCTGTGCTACTGACAAATACCAGTCGCTGCACCCTGCTCTCTTTGACCAACGCCGCCAGTTGTGACAGCTTTTGCAGATAATCATCCTCCCCCCGGCGTAATCCCGGCGGAATATTCACCACTAAAGCGTCGCAATCTTCAAGTAAATCAGCGGGTAGTGGCTGACTAGCTGTCAGTTGCAGCACAACACCTCGAATACCTGCAGCGGTTAACGCCGCGGCACCTTCGGCCGTCGTCTTACTGCCAGACACTGTAAAACCCGCCTGTTGCAACGCTTTTGCCAGCGGCAAGCCAAACCAGCCACAACCGAATACCGCAATATGTTTCAACCTCATTCTCCTGTTGATATCCCCACGCTGCAATCGCTATCCCTGCGGGCAGAAATAGAAACTGATGCCCGCTCCCGGATTTAGGGTTTTACGCGCCCCCTCACTGAGTTCTTCCAGTTTGAGCATACTGTCCACGCTAGTGTCTTCCTGTTGTAAGAATCGATAACACCCTTTACTGCCATCGCGCTGGCAGCACCAGACTTGGGGTTGTTTGACATCATCGGTTGTCACCGCCACTTTTGCCAATGAATTATCCGTCAGCTTCACCAGCGTTCCTGGCGGATAGATGCCAAGGACTTTCACCAACGCCTGGATCAGTGTGTCACTGTGCTGCGCGGCTCGAGTTTTAAATAGGTATCCTAAAGCAATTTGCGGCGATACGATTTCTTCGCGCCACAACAAACTATCGTAATCATTAACCAACGCCACTATCTGAGTGGTAATCGCCAGTTGTTCAGACTTCAATCCATCGGGAAAACCACTGCCATCAATAAATTCGTGGTGATGTAGCACAATATCTAATACATCCTCATTGAACATGCCGCTGCGTCTAAGCAGTTCTTCCCCATAATTAGGATGCATCGCAATGAAATTCTTCTCTGGCACTGTCAAAGCGCTACGCTTATTGCGTATGACTTCGGGCACCCTTAATTTCCCGATATCATGCAATAATGCGCCAGTGGCAATGGTGCGTATTTGTGGTTTAGTCAGTTGCAACCCTTTAGCTATCATCATCGATAAAGCGGCGACGGACACGCCATGCTGTGTCGCTGAGGCATTAGGCTCACCGGAGGTTACCAAGGCCAGTTTTACCTGCTCAGCACTGTACAACTGGTCGAGCATGGTTTCCACCAGTATGGAGGTCTCACGACTCGCGCCTTCAGGGTCACTGACGATTTTACCAAACGCCCCACGGATGCCATTAATTGCGCTGATAAACTGCGTTTGGCTCTGGCGGATATGTTTTCGTGCCAGTTTCTCCTGCTCTGACATCACCGCATCGCTATTTTTGGGCTTACGCACCTGCTGCGTTGGCTGACGCTCTGTCTTAAGCTTTCCAGATAAAAGGATGACATAGGGAACACCCAACTGCTGGATCATTTTAATTTGAGTGTCTGAAGTAATCTCTATCTTATTAAATAGAAAGGGATGATCCGTCCATGAAAGCGGTAACTTGACCGTAATCCCCTTCTGCAACTGCGACACCGGCAGATGGATCTCTTCGGTTTTGGCCACTTAGCTCCCCTATTGAATGACTGGCTACGCCTGAACAGGCCAATATTGCACGAATTTTACAACTATAGTCCAAGCGATTGAATAAGGAAGTATTTGACTATAAAAATATGATATCGCTGAACTTTTGTATAAAAACAAATCTATTTCTCCGCTATTTCAGCGTGTTTTAACCAGTCTGAGACATAGACCTTCAGATGTCTTGAGCGATATAAATACAACGCCGACCAGAACAGAAATAACCCGTCCAGCGCCATTGGCCAGTCAAACAGAAAACGGCTGTGACTCAACCGTGTAAAAAGCAACGCGGCTTCCAGTCCCAGCAACCCCATTAATAGAATGCGCAGTGAGCTAAACGCACTACGGCACCACTGCGGTTTACGTCGCCGCTCTGCAATCACCAAGAAAAACGCCAACACCGCGCCGCTACCAGCAGCAAGCGCCGTCAGAAAGTCGACCTTTTCTGGATAAAACAATTTCACCAGCTCGGCGCGATCGCTGGTAATCGTTAACGACATCACCAATATCGCCCAGCCGCGCGCTAAAAATAATAACAGCAAGTACAGCATCAGCGGCGGCCGCACGTGTCCGTTATCATCGAGCCAATGTACATCATCAATGGTGAACATCTTCGTTCCAGAAATTGGGAAGCAGGAATCGATCAGATGGCGCTATTCTTTGGCTTTTTCAAGTCACCAGCAAAAAATTGCCATTTAGCCGTTGAACATTGTCAGAAGCTGCTGTTCATCAATCACTTTAACCCCAAGCTCTGTTGCCTTAGCCAACTTAGAACCTGCCGCTTCCCCAGCCACCACGCAATCGGTATTTTTAGAAACACTGCCAGCCACTTTTGCGCCTAAAGCTTCCAGTTTCGCTTTGGCGTCACTGCGGCTGAATTGTGTCAACGTCCCCGTCAGGACCCAGGTCTGGCCTTTTAGGGGCAGGGTTTCTGCATCTGGCGTTTCAATGGCGGGCCAGTGGATACCAATATCATTGCCCAACAGAGCGTCAATCACCTGCTGGTTATGCGGTTGCGCAAAAAAATGTACTACATGCTGTGCCACCACATTGCCCACATCTTCCACGGCCATTAACTGCTCGACGGTTGCCTGCCGCAATGCTCCGAGCGTTTTAAAATGCTTAGCAAGGTTGGCTGCCGTGGCTTCGCCGACTTCGCGTATGCCAAGGGAATACAGGAACTTGGGCAAGGTTGTAGATTTTGCGGCGATCAACGCAGCTTTGAGATTTTCCGCCGATTTCATCCCCATGCGTTCCAATGATGCCAAGGTAGAAACACTGAGTTGAAACAGATCAGCCGGGCTTTCTATTAACTCTTTGTCAATCAGTTGCTCAACAATTTTATCGCCAAGACCATCGACATCCAGCGCCTTACGTGAGGCAAAATGCTTTATCGCCTCTTTACGCTGCGCCTTGCAAAACAGTCCCCCACTGCAACGGGCGACCGCTTCACCTTCAATACGTTCCACCAGCGAGCCACATACCGGGCAATCATGTGGAAACGCAATAGCCTGTGCATCTTCTGGGCGTTTTTCCGGTACCACTGCCACGACTTGAGGGATCACATCACCCGCACGGCGAATAATCACAGTGTCGCCTACTTTCACGCCTAGACGTTCAATTTCATCAGCGTTGTGCAGCGTTGCATTGGATACAGTAACACCGCCAACAAACACCGGTTTCAAACGAGCCACAGGCGTCACGGCCCCGGTACGGCCGACCTGAAAATCCACGCCTTCGAGCACTGTCATCTCTTCCTGTGCCGGAAATTTATAGGCAATCGCCCAGCGTGGTGCCCGCGCCACAAATCCTAAGGTCTGCTGGGCAGCAATACTGTTGACCTTAAACACCACCCCATCAATATCGAATGCTAACGTCGGACGCCGTGTCATGATCTGCTGGTAGTAGGCTTCTACCTCCGCCAATGAGTCCGCCAATTTGATTTCACTGCTTACCGGTAAGCCCCACTGCTGCAATTGTGCCAATTGGCCACGATGGGTATCTGCCATGACAAAGGATTCCGGTTCAACGACTCCTAGGGCATAAGCATAAAATGCCAAAGAGCGCGAGGCGGTAATTTTGCTATCAAGTTGTCGCAGACTGCCCGCCGCGGCATTTCGTGGGTTAACAAACACCTTTTCATTTCGCGCGCGCGCACGTTCATTGAGCGCTTCAAACGCGGCCCGTGGCATAAACACTTCGCCTCTCACTTCCAGCAATGGCGGATACCCAGTACCACGCAGCTTCAGCGGAATCGATTTAATGGTACGTATGTTCTCGGTGATATCTTCGCCTACCGCCCCATCACCACGGGTCGCCGCCCGCTCCAGCAGCCCATTACGGTAGAGGATACTGACAGCCAGCCCATCCAGTTTCGGCTCGCAGCAGTACTGCACATTGCCAATTCGATCGCTAACGCGTTTATGGAAGGCTGAAAATTCCGCATCATCAAACACGTTATCTAAACTCAGCATCGGCTTGAGATGAGTGACCTGCTCGAATTTCGCCAAGGCAGTACCACCCACACGGCGACTGGGGGAATCAGGTCGCAACAGATGAGGATTTTC
Source organism: Shewanella sp. 4t3-1-2LB (assembly GCF_017368415.1). Classification (NCBI taxonomy): domain Bacteria; kingdom Pseudomonadati; phylum Pseudomonadota; class Gammaproteobacteria; order Alteromonadales; family Shewanellaceae; genus Shewanella; species Shewanella sp. 4t3-1-2LB. The sequence goes on along the minus strand of NZ_JAFNJD010000035.1, from coordinate 46,286 downwards.
AGCTTCCAAAGACTGTAACCGCCGCATCAAACGGTCGTACTCAGCATCGGGAATGGACGGATTATCATCCACGTAATAGCGGATATTGTGTTCGTTGATCTCACGGATCAGTTGATCAATTTCTTGTTCTGTTGTGAGTTGCATAAAAAGGTCCGCTGAAAATAAAGGCCGCATCAGCGGCCCGTATTGTAACTATTTATTATGGTGCAAATTATTATGGTGCAAAGCGCCGAAGGAACCTCGCTAACCATTATCAACCGTTAACTTTAATGCGTTCCAGATATTCTTTCTTGGTGGACAGCTGCCACGGATTGCGCTGACCGTCCAGCAGTAAGGCATCCAGATCGTCTGCCAATTGCGAGGCAGAGTTAAGCATAATGGAGAAACTCATCACCGGGTCCGAAGCGCAGGGCAACGTCATAAACAACACCACGCCATGGGTGGTAAATTGTTCCATATTGTCGGGATCAAAAACCCCAGGTTTCACCATATTGGCCAATGAGAATAACACCTTACCATTCCCGGCATGATCTTCATGGCGATGAAAAATCTGCATATCGCCATATTTAAAATTTAGCGCTAATAAGCACGGCAGTAACTCAGCACCACTCAAGGTTTTACCTGGCCGGGCAACCACATGCAGCACCAGCACATCACGCGGCTCAACAACGGGGGGTTCTGCCGTCTTGTTTGCGGTTGTCACGGATTCCATCCGTGGTTGCTCATCTAGCTCTTCGACATCCAATGCTTCTGCTGTAGCCGAACTTTGTTCATCCGCCGCTAGCCCAAGTTCCATCTGCAACTCTTCTTCAAACAGTTCTTCGTCACCCAGTAACGACTCCTGTCGCGATGCTTTACCGCTTTTACGGGAGCGTTCGGTGACTGCTGACAGCGCAAAATCATCAGCAGCGTCACCATCGGTGTCTACCGATAGTGGCTCCTGTTCGTCATCCAGAGGCTTAAACTTGACGTTTTCCGGCCGTACCCGATTGGATTTCAATTTTGGCGGCTTATCATCCGGAGACGCTTTGCGAACCCTGACTTCGCCAATACCATCAGAGTCAAAACCCTCCTGATCTCTGCGGGCAGCCTGTTCCCGATAGAAACCCGACATCGGTTTTTCTTTCAAAGGTTTGGCTTGCTGTTTGCGAATAGACCAGAACCCGTGAACCAAAACGGCGATGATGGCTATTGCAGCCAAGACAGCCAATACCAGTCGAAAATATTCCATTGGTTACCTGTTATTCCTGTTGTTATCCTGCATCGGCCATGGCCACTGCTTCTTCAATATTGACCGCGACAATACGCGATACGCCAGGCTCGTGCATGGTTACCCCTATCAGCTGATCGGCCATTTCCATGGTAATTTTGTTATGGCTGATATAGATAAACTGCACATTTTGCGACATCTCCTGTAGCAGTCTACAGAAGCGGTCTACGTTGGCATCATCCAGTGGTGCATCTACTTCATCCAACATACAAAAAGGTGCTGGATTGAGCCTGAATATAGCAAACACCAATGATAAAGCGGTCAACGCCTTTTCTCCACCGGAAAGTAAGTGGATTGTGCTGTTCTTTTTTCCCGGTGGCCTTGCCATGATGGTGACCCCGGTTTCCAGTAAATCATCATCCGTGAGTGCCAGATAAGCACTGCCACCACCAAAGACTTTGGGGAACAACTCACCCAAGCCACTATTAACCTGTTCGAAGGTGGTTTTAAAACGGCTGCGGGTTTCACGATCAATACGGCGTATTGCCTCTTCCAAACTCGCTAGCGCCTGATTTAAATCCTTGTCCTGTTCATCAAGGTAATTTTTACGCTCTTTTTGTTGTTCGAATTCGTCAATGGCCGCGAGGTTGATGGCCCCCAAACGGCTGATACGATTTCGCACAGCGTCCAATTCAACCTGCCATTTGTCGGTAGACGCATCCGTAGGCAGAGTATCGGCTATCGCCGCCAACTGGATTTGCTGCTCCTGTAACTGCGCCAGTTGACTCTCCGCTTGTCCTTTTAACCCTTCGCGACGTAACTTTAGCGTGCTGATAGAGTGAGTCAAGTGTTCAGCCTCTGCAAGCTGTTGTTTTTGCTTTAAAGAGAGACTTTCAGACTGTTTTTGCAAATCAGCAATGTGCGTGCGGGTCTGCGCCAGTGATTGTTGTTGCTGTTGTTGCATCCCCAGCAATTGCTGTAACTGCTGCTCCAGCACGTCGATGGCATCCCCTTCTGGGGTGTCTTGTTGGCGGTATTCCTGAAGTTCTGTCAGTTGTTGCTGCAATTGCTGTTGTTGTGATTGTAATTGAGTCGCTTGCTGTTGAATTAATGCTAGTGCTGTCTGCTGTTCATTCAATTGCCGGTTAGCATCACGCAGTTGGCGTTCGGTGTCATTAAGGCGGCTTTTTAAGGCGATCCTTTGTGAGGTCAAAACCGATGCTTGTTCACTAAAACGCCTATCGTCACCTTGACGTTGATAGAGTTCATCATCGGCCGCGAACTGGCTTTCAATCAGCGCTTCCAGATCTAATTCACAGTTCGCAATACGCTCTGCCAGCGTATGTTTGTCGTCTAGCAATTGCTGTCGCTGCTGCGCCTGCTGCTGCGCTCTTGCCACTATATTATCTAGCGCCATCTGCGCCTTAGCATGTTGCAGTTGCTGTTGCTGCAACTGCTGCTGTCCTTGTTCAAGCGCTATCGTCGCTGCACTGGCAGATTGCTGTGCACGCTGTAACGCTTCCTCAGCGGCAACAAGTTGTTGCTCAGCCTCGGTGATCATGGCTGCTAATTTTTCCTGCTCCGCCGCCATAGCGACCAGTGAATCTTGATTGGCTTGCAATGACCAACTGAAGTCCCGCCCCCAAACGGAACCTTCGGCACATAGAATAATCTCTGACGGTTCCAGCTGTGATTGTAACCTTTGCGCATCTAACGCGGTGTCGGCCCAGCGGATCCGTGCCAACCAGGGGCTAAGGTTCGCAGGCGCGGTCACCGGCCCCCAGCGTTGCGGCTCGATGCGATGAAAACCTGACCCGTTGGCGTTATCGGTTATCGCTTTGGCCAACAGCGGACTTAGCCATTGTTCAACCGTTTGTTCCCAACCCGCGGCAATGGTGATTTCCTGCCACAACGGTGGAAATTGGCCACTGTCCGCCTGCGGCTGCTGGGCTGCAAGCCATTGGCCTAACATCTGATGCCGCATCTGCAATGCTGACAACTGTTGCTTTTGTTCCTGCAACACTTGCTGCTGCTGTTGCTGATAACGTTGCGCTTCCATTTGTTGCTGTTGCAACAGCACTTGCTGCTGCTGCAGTTGTTGCAGTTGACTCTGCGCAGCGGCTAACTGCGACACCAATGCTTGCTTGTCAGCATCATCGCCTTGAGACTCACTGGCAAGCCGTTCGGTAATCCTTTGTAATTGCAGGCGGTCTTGTTCCATCTGCTGTTTTAAATGTTGCTCTCGCGTGGCCGCCAATTCCTGCTGGTGTCGCAGTTCACTTAGCGCCGTCGTCGCCTGCCGCGATTTTTCACTGGCTTGCTGTAGTTGCGCTTCCAGAGTTTCCATCTGACCCGTCAGTTCCCAGTGAGTTTCGTCTAGTTGCTCCTGAGTGGGCTGTAGCGCGGCCAGCGATGCTTGTAACTGCTGCTCTTTCTCGGAGACCTGCAGCAACTGGCCTTGCAACTGTTGCTGTTGCGTTTGTATCCGCGCCAGTTCCTTCGACAAATGCTGATCTTGATCGCGCAGAAATTTGATCTGTTGTTCAGTCTTGGCAATTTCTGTGTTGGACTGGTAATAATCCGCCACCTGACGCTGTTCAATGTCTTCCTGATCATCTTGCTGCAATTTGAGTTCAGTTAGCTGCAAACCCAAATGTTCCGCGGCTGTTTGCAAACGCAGTTGTTCTGTCTCTAGCCGAGAAATTTCGCTATTTTCTGCTTCAGCTAATTCGTGCAGTTCTAGATAACGCATCACTAACAGTTGCGCATGCAGAGTGCGTTCCTGTTGCTTGTATTCGCGGTAGCGCTTTGCCGCTTGTGCCTGAAGCGTGAGTTTTTCCAACTGCTTACCCAACTCTGCGCGAATATCACCAAGACGGTCCAGATTTTCACGGGTATGACGAATACGGTTTTCAGTATCGCGGCGGCGTTCCTTATAACGGGAAATACCCGCAGCTTCCTCAATAAATATGCGCAACTCCTGCGGTTTACATTCAATCAGCCGCGAAATCGTGCCCTGGCCGATAATGGCATAGCTGCGCGGGCCCAGACCGGTGCCCATAAAAATGTCTGTAATATCCTTGCGACGACATTTCTGACCATTGAGATAGTAAAGATTTTCGCCATCGCGGGAGACCTGCCGCCGCACTGCCAGTTCATCATAACTGGCGTAGGCACCACCAATACGGCCTTCAGTGTTATCAAACACCAGTTCCACACTGGCCACTGACACCGGTTTACGGGCATTTGACCCATTGAAAATCACGTCTGCCCAGGAATCACCCCGTAAGTTTTTGGCAGAACTTTCTCCCAACACCCAGCGCACAGCGTCAATCACATTGGATTTACCGCAGCCATTAGGGCCAATGACCGCTGTCAGCGGATTCAGAAAAGGAATTTTGGTGGCATCGACAAACGATTTAAAGCCCGCAAGTTTTATCTGTTTGAGTCTCATCTATTTCCGATGCCAATCGCTTGAAAAATAACGCGGATATCTATCGGCGCCAATGAAGGTTAACGCCTCTGAAAAGTTAACTCACTTTAACAAAGCGCCATGCATTTTGTAACGCTTTTTATGCACTTATCAAAGATTTTTACTTGTTTTCGTGCGCCCGGTTACTCAAAATCGGCAACATCATGTGATGCTTTTTTCGAGGGGTTCATTATGCCATCGTCGCTTACTCAGAAGAAAAGTGGCATCAGCTACTTTATTGATGGTTTCAGTTTGATAAAACGTCCAGGGTTAAGGCGTTTTGTACTGATCCCATTGTTGGTGAACTTGGTGCTTTTTGGTATTGCTATCTATTTTGCAGTGCAGCAATTGGATGTGGTGTTTGGTTGGATCCAAAACCACCTGCCTGATTATCTCAGTTGGCTTAATGTGATCCTCTGGCCGTTAGCCATCGTGACCTTACTGGTGCTGTTGTCATTTATCTTTAGTTCAGTAATGAATTGGATCTCTGCGCCATTCAATGGCTTATTGGCGGAAAAAACCGAGCAACTGCTGACGGGAAAACCACTCAACACTGGCGGAGCGTTGGATCTGGTAAAAGATCTACCACGCATTTTTGGCCGCGAGTGGCAGAAATTCAAATACTACCTGCCACGCGCCATCATAGTGCTGTTACTGTTTTTCGTGCCGGTCGCAGGCCAAACGCTTTTCCCGGTGATCTGGTTTTTCTTCAGTGCCTGGATGATGGCAATCCAATATTGTGACTATCCTTTTGATAATCATAAAGTGGCCTTTCATGACATGAAATTTGCGTTGCAACAGACCAAAGGCACCAGCGTCAGTTTTGGTGTAGCTGTGACGCTGTTCTCCATGATTCCGGTGTTAAATTTTATTGTCATGCCAGTTGCCATCTGCGGTGCAACCGCAATGTGGGTCGAGCGTTATCGTGATGCATACCGCAATCCTAAAGTGGCACCGGAATAAGTTGTCACTTATCTGAGTAGATGTCCGCTACGGCGGACATTTTTTATGTGGTCACTTATACTCAAGCAGAATATCTTTCCTTTCCCAGGCAAGCATCGAACAGTGAGACTTTAGGTAATTGCCAATATGATGACGTCATGTAATAACCAAATTGCATAACGAATAACAAAGATTCACTTCTCTTTGATATAAAGGGACTTATGCTTGATGGGTGCAATTTAAGGAGCTAATAAAGCTATGAGCAAAATCTTCCAAGATAACTCTTACACTATCGGTAACACCCCTCTGGTACGTCTTAATCGTATCGGCAACGGCAACATTCTGGTCAAGGTTGAGTCACGTAATCCAAGTTTCAGCGTCAAATGCCGTATCGGCGCGAATATGATCTGGGATGCTGAGAAGAAAGGTTTGCTCACCAAAGACAAAGAACTGATTGAACCGACTTCAGGTAACACCGGGATCGCCCTCGCTTATGTAGCCGCCGCTCGCGGTTACAAACTGACGCTGACCATGCCCAATACTATGAGTCTGGAGCGTCGCAAGCTGCTGAAAGCGCTTGGTGCCAATCTGGTACTGACCGAAGGCGCGAAAGGCATGAAAGGTGCCATTGAAAAAGCCGAAGAAATACGCTTAACCGATCCAGATAAGTACATCATTTTGCAACAGTTCTCAAACCCGGCGAATCCAGAAATTCATGAAAAGACCACCGGTCCAGAAATCTGGAATGATACCGACGGTAAAGTCGATGTAGTCATTGCCGGTGTGGGTACTGGCGGTACTATTACAGGGATCAGTCGCTATATCAAAAAGACCCAAGGCAAGGCAATTACCTCAGTTGCCGTAGAACCTGCAGAGTCACCAGTGATCACTCAAACACTGGCAGGCGAACCGGTACAACCCGGACCACATAAAATCCAAGGGATAGGTGCCGGTTTTATTCCTGGCAATCTGGATCTGGAGCTGATTGATCGAGTGGAAACCGTTACTTCCGAAGACGCCATTGCCATGGCACATCGACTGATGAAGGAAGAAGGCATTCTAGTGGGGATTTCCTCAGGCGCCGCAGCGGTTGCCGCCGTGCGACTGGCAGAACTGCCTGAGTTCAAGGATAAAACCATAGTAGCAATTTTGCCTTCAGCAGCAGAACGGTATCTGTCTTCTCCGCTGTTTGTCGGACAGTTTAGCGATCTGGAAAATCAGCAGTAATCCCCTCTTTACACGTTCTGATAAAAACCCGCCTTTTAGCGGGTTTTTATTTTCTTTGAGCTTAATATGTCATCATGGCTTACGGGCTAATAAGGTGGCAAAACGTAACTTGATATAGTTACCTTGCTCATCACGCTTGTGTAGCTCACCAACGTTCTCATTGTATTTAATGATGTCCCAACCAGCATAATAGTTAAGCAACTCATTGGCTTTAAAGGTGAAAGGAAACCCTACGGTACACGGAAAATCCTCGGTATCCATGGCTGACACGATCAGATTAACGCCCCCCGGCAGCGTATGTTGCTGCATCTGCGCTATCAAGCCCGGTACTGTTGCCGGTGGCAGAAACATTAAGACGACCGTGGATAGAATGAAATCAAATGCACCTTGGATCTGTAATTCGGTCAAGTCCTGCTGGCTGGCACGGATACCACTTAACTGTTCATCAGCAATCAACCGTTGCAGGTAGGCAACGCTCTCACTGTTACGGTCATAGCCTGTGACATCAAAGCCGTGCAAATGCAGATACAGGCTATTGCGTCCATGTCCACAACCCAGATCCAATGCTGTGCCAATCCGCAAATGCGGCATGGCAGCCACCACTTCCGAGTGGGTTTTGCTGAGATCGTACTGTTTTTTGAGGTAATACTCTTCAGGCGCACAGAAAAAACTCAGTTGGCATTCGATGTCGTTTGACATCGATGCAATCCGATGCCATTGCTGCGGTGCAATCATCGGTGGTTGTTGTTCTACATCAAACACCAGAAATTCACTTACCGTACCCGACTCTGTGAGCAGTTCAAACGTCAGTTGACCCTTGATTATTTTTAGTTGAGCCCAAGTGCCGGCCTGAGTGTTGTGACACTGCTTAAAAACATCAGGCACGGTATCTTTATGCCATAATGGCAACGTTTTATAGCAAAGCAACTGTTCCATGGGATCCTCTTGTCCTACTTCAGTGCGCAATCAATAGCACCTTAAAAAGCACAAAGCCAGTCCCTAGGACTGGCTTTTAATGCAGACTGACTCGCCGAGTAACGGTTAGGCGGCTGGTTTGGCTTCTACGGCTTTCGTCCGTACAGTGGTGGTTTCACCTTCTAGCACTTTATCGCTATTTGAGCCGATCTCAATCTTACGCGGTTTCATCGCTTCAGGGATTTCCCGAACCAAGTCGATATTCAGCAGACCGTTTTCCAGGTGAGCACCTTCTACGGTGACGAAGTCTGCGAGCTGGAAGGTTCGTTCAAATCCACGTTCAGCAATTCCCTGATACAGGTACTGACGCTCGGTTTGCTCGGTATTCTTGGTGCCTTTTACCAGCAGTTTTTCACCTTCACTGGTGATCTCCAGCTCATTCATCGCAAACCCGGCAACTGCCATGGTAATACGGTAGTGGTTTTCGCCCAACAGCTCGATGTTATAGGGAGGATAACCGGCATTGCCATTATTATTGGCAGCCAGTTCAGCTAAACGGGCAAGACGATCAAAACCAATAGCGCTGCGGTAAAGTGGAGTCAAATCATAGTTACGCATAGTCATATCCTCGTAAGCAATATGTAAAGTTAACGGGCCGAACCATTCGCACCCGGTTTACGGCGACCGCCCAATGGCGCGGTCTGTATCGGCAATATTATTTTACCGCCGATAGCAACTAGATAAGGTCGTGGGACCCGTTTTCAAGGGGGATAATGCTCAAAAGGTCAATATTTATACAAAGCACATAACCATGGGAATGGTATGTCATTTCTATTTTTTAGGATTAAAGAGGCGAATTTTACTGCTTTATATCAGACTATATCGTTAATACACTTAACCTCTCGGCAATAAACGTAAGGGGGACTCATGGGATTACTGCAGCAAGGCCAATGGGTTGATCAATGGTATGACACGGGCAAGTCTGAAGGTAAATTCGAACGAGAAGCAGCGCGCTTTCGCCATTGGGTGACAGCCGATGGCAATGCTGGCCCTACGGGTGATAGCGGTTTTAAAGCAGAAGCCGGTCGTTACCATCTTTATGTTTCGCTCGCCTGCCCTTGGGCGCACCGCACGTTGATTTTCCGCACATTAAAGAATTTGGAATCCCTGATTGCCGTAACGGTCGTCGAGCCACACATGTTGGAAAATGGTTGGGAGTTTGCAGGTTCCAAACAAAGCCACAATGCGCGACACATTCATGGCGCCGAAGCCGATCCGTTGTATGGCAAAGACTATCTGTATCAGCTTTATCTGCAAGCGGCGGCAGATTATTCCGGACGAGTCACAGTTCCAGTGCTGTGGGACAAACAGCAAAATACTATTGTCAGTAATGAATCCGCGGATATTATCCGTATGTTCAATAGCGCCTTTAACCGCCTGACGGGGAACTCGCAGGATTATTATCCTAAGCCACTGAGATCAGAGATAGATGCCCTGAACGAACGCATTTATCACAATATCAACAACGGGGTGTATCGGGCAGGATTTGCCACTAGCCAACAGGCTTACGAACAGGCATTTGACGATGTGTTTAATACTCTTGATTGGCTGGAACAACGTTTATGTGAACAACGTTATCTAACGGGCAGCCAACTTACCGAGGCCGACTGGCGCCTATTTACTACATTGATCCGCTTTGATGCGGTATACCATGGGCATTTCAAAACCAATCGCCAGCGCTTGGCAGATTATCCGCAGCTATCGGCATACTTGCGCGATCTTTACCAACAACCGGGTGTCGCTGCCACGGTGAATTTTGAGCACATCAAACAGCATTATTACTATAGCCACGGTGAAATTAATCCCACACGCATAGTGCCTAAAGGCCCACTACAGGATTTTTCGCTGCCACATCAACGCCATCGACTGGACAATTGAGTCTACTCAGGGGTGACCCCGTAAAATTCGGCCAATTGCTGCAGTTGGGTATCATTATCCAGTGACAGTTGCCACCGCACAGCACCTGCATCAGCCAGCAGTAATCTGGCTGATGCTAACAAGCGAATATCTTCTGCCAGAACTGTCATCACAACCGGTGATGACTGCAATCGCACCTGCAGTTCACGCGAGTTGAGTATCAAGCGCCCACCCGAGAAGTTCAGATTCACTGTGACAGTTCCTTACATTTTTGACATCCAGATAAACCAGCGAATATTGCATGATAACGCTGACAGTAACTGCCCAAGCAACTGCTCGGCATTATAATGGTCCGTTTTGTAAAATAACAGATAAGCCGCCAGCATATGGAGGTTGTCTGTTGCTGATGATTTATAAGGAATCCGCCTTGTTGTTAATACCTATTCTACGGCGGCTTGGTGCCTTACTGACGCTACTGCTGTTAGTCACTCCAGGTGCTCATGCCGTTACCGACAGCTTCAGCTATGCCAATATTCAAGATGTACAAACAAGGCATATCGATCTGCAACTGACACTGGACTTTGACCATCAGCAGATCCTTGGCGTCACCACGCTGACACTGCATTGGTCCAAGCCAGGTGCATCACTGGTACTTGATAGCCGCGATCTCACGATCACCAACGTTGAGGGACTTGATCTACAAGGCCGCTGGCAACCACTGGCCTATACACTCGCGGCAAAAGACCCGGTACTGGGCCAAAAGCTCACCATAAACACCAATAAGCTGAATCCGCTCAAAGTGCGTATCAGCCATGCCAGTGCCGCCACTGCCAGTGGACTACAGTGGTTAACTGCCGCCCAAACACTAGGCAAACAACAACCCTTTATGTTCAGTCAGAATGAAGCCATTCATGCACGGAGTTGGTTACCACTGCAGGACACCCCGTCGATCCGCGCCAGCTATAACGCCACAGTAACCGCGCCCAAAGGCCTGACAGTGCTAATGAGTGCCGACCGCCATCCAGTCAGCGACACGGTGACCCGCTTTGAGATGCCACAGGCAATCCCGTCATACTTGATCGCCATCGCCGCCGGTAATCTCGCCTTTGCCGCGTTTGATGCCCGCTCGGGAGTATGGGCGGAACCCGAACAACTAAAACAAGCACAGAACGAGTTTGCTGATACCCCTAAAATGATCAATACGGTCGAGCAGCGCTATGGTCGTTATCGCTGGGGACGTTACGATTTGTTAATTCTGCCGCCAAGTTTTCCTTTTGGTGGTATGGAAAATCCCAAATTGTCCTTTATTACGCCGACCGTTATCGCCGGAGATCGCAGTCTGGTCAGCGTTATCGCCCATGAACTGGCGCACTCTTGGTCTGGAAATCTGGTAACCAATGCCAGTTGGCAAGATTTGTGGCTCAATGAAGGTTTTACCAGTTATGTTGAAAATCGGGTAGTAGAAGATCTTTATGGTAGCGAGCGAGCCAAAATGGAGCTGGCGATTGCTTATGGTGAACTGCAAAAAGAGTTGCCAACACTGCCCACAGCCCTAACGGCACTGCATGCCGATCTCAAAGACAGCGACCCCGATACGGCTTTTAGTGGCATTCCTTACACCAAGGGACAACTATTCCTGCTATTTCTGGAGCAAAAATTTGGCCGTAAGCATTTCGATACTTTCGTAAAACAATATTTTGCCCATTTTGCGTTTGGCAGTATTGATACCAATAGCTTTGAGCAATATCTGCAACAACACCTGTTGGCGCTATATCCTAATGTTGTCAGCCAACAACAGATACACACCTGGCTATACGGCACTGGCTTACCCGAGTTCACACCAGTCCCGCAATCAGATGCCTTCAAAGTGGTAGATGCTGCCAGAAATGCCTGGTTAAGTGGTACGCCACTGCCGCAACTGGCTACACAAGAATGGAATGCCCAGCAATGGCTGCATTTCTTGCAGCAAATGCCAGCCGCAACCAGTCAACAGCCACTGACAAGCGCACAGTTACAAGCGCTAGATAAACAGTTTAATTTCAGCACAACCGGTAACGATGAAATTGCGTTTTCCTGGTTTTCACTGGCATTGGATTACAACGATTTTGCGGTTAAACCAGCGCTAGGCCAATATTTGCAACGCATTGGTCGCTTACGCTTGGTGTTACCCCTGTACGAAAAGCTCGCCAAATCACCAGAGAGAGCCTGGGCAGCAGGAATATTCTCACAGGCCAAAAGCGCTTACCATCCGTTGACAAGCAGCAGCATTGCACCGCTGTTTCAATAGCGTTTACCACCGCAAAAAAATAAAGCCCGTCATCACGACGGGCTTTATGTAAATCTGGTCTGGGTCTTGGTGAAAATCTCTCATGTTGCCAAAATGTATTAGACCTATGCTTGCAAATTCACTTTTTTTCAATATGATGAATTTCTGTCCATCTGGACGAGAACCCCTACCTTACAAGGTGATAAGCCGCAATGGCCGGGTTCAGGGTGGCGAGGATTACCCTCCTTGCCGACGATTAGAGCGATTACCGTCGCTGTAAAAGTTACTGTTTACCGTAACGGTATCTTATTTTTTTAAGGAAATAACAATGGAGATGCTTTCCGGCGCCAGCATGATCGTGCGGTCACTGATCGATGAAGGCGTTAAACATATCTTTGGCTACCCTGGTGGCTCCGTTCTAGACATCTACGACGCACTACACGAAAAATCGGATATTGAACATATTTTGGTTCGTCATGAACAGGCTGCGGTGCATATGGCTGATGGCTATGCACGTGCCACTGGCAAAGTAGGCGTAGTATTAGTCACCTCAGGCCCTGGCGCAACCAATGCCATCACTGGCATTGCCACCGCTTACATGGACTCCGTCCCCCTGGTGGTTCTTTCAGGTCAGGTGCCAAGCAATCTGATTGGTAACGACGCCTTTCAGGAGTGCGACATGATCGGCATCTCGCGGCCAGTGGTGAAACATAGTTTCTTGGTGACGGATCCGAAAGAAATCCCCAATATCATCAAGAAAGCGTTTTACATTGCCGCCACTGGCCGTCCCGGGCCGGTGGTAGTAGATCTGCCAAAGGATTGCCTAAATCCGGCACTCAAATACGAATACCAGTACCCCAAACACGTTAAACTACGGTCTTATAATCCGACCATTTCTGGTCACAAAGGCCAGATCCGACGGGGATTGCAAGCACTGCTGGAAGCCAAAAAACCAGTACTGTACGTGGGCGGTGGAGCCATCATTGCTGAATGTGCACCGCAAATCCGCACATTGGCAGAAAAACTCAATTTGCCAGTAGTCAATACACTGATGGGGTTAGGCGCATTTCCGGGAAGTCACCCACAGAACTTAGGGATGCTGGGCATGCATGGGGTGTATGAAGCCAATATGGCAATGCACAACAGTGACTTGATCTTCGGTATTGGTGTCCGTTTTGATGACCGTACCACCAATAATGTTGCCAAATATTGCCCCAATGCCACCGTGATGCACATTGATATTGATCCCTCATCTATCTCTAAGACCGTGCATGCCGACATCCCGATTGTGGGCTCTGCCGACAACGTATTGGACGAGATGCTGGAGCTACTGCGGGAATCGGAACTGTTCCCCGTACAGGATGCAGTCGCGCTGGAGAACTGGTGGCAGCAGATCACGGGTTGGCGTGAGCGCCATTGTCTGAATTATCAGAAATCCAATGAGCGCATCAAACCGCAACAAGTGGTAGAAGTGTTGTACAAGCTAACTCACGGCAATGCTTATGTGGCATCCGATGTCGGCCAGCACCAAATGTTCGCCGCCCTCTATTATCCGTTCGATAAGCCTCGGCGTTGGATCAACTCCGGAGGGCTAGGCACTATGGGTTTTGGTCTGCCGGCTGCCATGGGTGTCAAGATGGCGTTGCCAGATGAAACCGTGGTGTGTGTTACTGGTGATGGCTCAATTCAGATGAATATCCAGGAGCTGTCCACCGCCTTGCAATATGGGGTTCCGGTCAAAATCATCAATCTTAACAACCGGTTTCTGGGTATGGTTAAGCAGTGGCAGGACATCATCTATGCTGGTCGCCATTCTCAGTCTTACATGGACTCAGTACCTAACTTTGCCAAAATTGCCGAGGCCTATGGTCATGTGGGCATGACTATCAGCAATCCGGCCGAATTGGAAAGCAAACTGGCCGAAGCGCTGGCAATGACCGACAAACTGGTATTTGTCGATATCAGTGTTGATGAAACGGAGCACGTCTACCCGATGCAGATCCGAGGTGGCGCGATGAGTGACATGTGGCTGAGCAAAACGGAGAAATGCTGATGAAACGCCGAATTATTTCTGTATTGATGGAAAACCAGCCGGGCGCTTTGTCACGAGTTGTCGGCCTATTTTCCCAACGCGGTTACAACATTGAAACCTTAACCGTTGCGCCAACTGACGACGCCACCTTGTCACGGCTAACGGTGACAGTATTTGCCGATGAATCGATTCTGGAACAGATAGAAAAACAACTGCATAAGCTGATTGACGTACTTAAAGTGTCCAATATCACCGAATCCAGTTACGTTGAACGCGAATTGGCGTTAATCAAAGTGAAAGCCACTGGTGACACCCGCGATGAAGTCAAACGTACTGCCGATATTTTCCGTGGTCAGATTGTTGATGTCACGCCAACGTTGTATACCATTCAGATGACCGGGACCAGCGAAAAACTGGATGCCTTCGTACAATCATTATCGGAAACGACGAAAGTGGTAGAAGTTTCTCGCTCTGGCATTGTCGGCCTAGCACGTGGCGATAAATCAATGAAAGTATAGGATTTGTTTTTATCACGCCACCATTATTCAAAAGCTCCTGCGGGAGCTTTTGTCATTTTCTCAACGCAAAAAAGCAAAATATTTCCAGTTGTCACATAGCTGTCATTTAGCAATGTTAAAAATTGCACCGTCAATTAACCAAACGACGGAAAGTCACTTTTTAGGATTGCTATATGAACAACTTGCTTAAAGGCGCCCTGTTAGGTTGTACCATTGCCGCATCAGCTTCTGTATATGCAGATACTGTTATCAACGGTGCCGGTGCTACCTTCCCATACCCTGTCTATGCTAAGTGGGCAGAGCAATACAATAAGGAAACCGGTGTTAAGTTGAACTATCAGGCTATCGGTTCTGGTGGTGGTATCAAACAGATTATCGCCAAAACGGTAGACTTTGGGGCTTCTGATGCACCACTGGACAAGGAAAAACTGGACAAAGAAGGTTTGGTACAGTTTCCAGCCGTAATGGGTTCAATCGTGGCCGTTGTTAACCTGCCTGGCGTTAAGGCTGGTGAGCTGAAACTGACAGGTGAACTGCTGGCAGACATCTACCTGGGCAAAGTTAAAAGCTGGGATGACAAGGCAATTGCCGAGCTGAACAGCGGCGTGAAACTGCCTCATACTCCAATTTACACCGTGCACCGTTCAGACGGTTCAGGTACCACTTACAACTTCACTGATTATCTGGCACGCGTAAGCAGCGACTGGAAGTCAAAAGTAGGTGTTGATAAAGAAGTTGCTTGGCCACAGGAAGCCCATCAGCTGGGTGGTAAAGGTAACGCAGGTGTCGCTAACTTCGTTAAACGTACCAAAGGCTCTATCGGTTACGTTGAATATGCTTACGCGAAAACCAACGATCTGGCCTATACCCAGATGAAAAACAAAGATGGCAAGTTTGTTATGCCAACAATGGAAGCATTCCAGGCCGCTGCCGCTAACGCAGACTGGGCTAATGCTCCTGGCTTCAAACTGATCCTGAACGACCAGCCTGGTGCCGCTTCTTGGCCAATGACTGCCGCAACCTTCATTCTGATGCACAAATCTCAGGCAAATGAAAATACTGCCAAAGAAGTGTTGAAGTTCTTTGAATGGAGCTATGCAAATGGTGACGCGCTGGCCTCTCAGCTGGAATACGTGCCAATGCCAGATAACGTTGTGAAGATGGTTGAAACCATGTGGCACAGCGATATCAAAACAGCCGGTGGCAAAGCTGTTTACTAAGTGTTATTCGAATCGAGCCCTCGCCTCTGGCGGGGGCTTAGCCATTTCTGAAAAAGTTGTGACTTTATGACTGCAATATCGTTAAGAGCACTTCCTTGGCAAGGTGACGATCTGTTTCGTCGGGCTTGCCTCACCAGCGCGGGACTGATTTCCGTGCTGATGTTTGCCATTCTGCTGTCGCTATGTATTGGCGCTTGGCCAGCGCTGGAAAAATTTGGTGTGGGCTTTTTCTTCAGCAGCGAATGGAATCCAGTGACCAAAGAGTTTGGTGCAGCCAATGCGCTGTACGGCACACTGGTATCGTCTGTCATTGCCGTTTTTCTCGCGCTCCCCGTTGGCCTTGGCATTGCGATTTTTCTATCTGAACTCTGCCCTGTTTGGTTATCTCGGCCACTGTCTATCGCGATAGAACTGCTAGCAGCGGTTCCGAGTATTATTTACGGTATGTGGGGGCTGTTTGTCTTTGCTCCTTGGTTTTCTGAAGGTTTTCAGGTGTGGGCCGGAGAGCATCTGTCCGAGTTACCCATCATTGGTCAACTGTTTAGTGGCCCGCCTATGGGGGTCGGTCTGTTAACCTCTGGCATCATCTTGGCGTTTATGATCCTGCCGATCCTGACATCGCTGATCAAAGAAGCGCTATCAACAGTTCCCAAAGTGTTACGTGAAGCCACTTATGGTATTGGGGCCACACAGTTTGAAGTGATTATCAAGGTACTGTTGCCAGCTATTAAAGGACCGATTTTTGGTGCCTTGATCTTGGCACTGGGGCGAGCACTGGGCGAAACCATGGCGATCACCTTTGTGATAGGCGGCGCCCAGAGTATTGAATCCAGCCTGTTTATGCCGGCGACCTCGATTTCGGCCACAATTGCCGAGCAGTTCAATGAGGCAACCGGTGATATGCACATCTCAGCCTTAATCGGACTGGGTCTGGTGCTGTTTATGATCACCTTTATCGTGATGGGCACCGCCCGCGTGCTGCTGCGGAGGAAAGCTCAATGATCCGCAAGTTTAAAAATCAATTGTTCCGCGCCATGTGTGTGCTGGCTACCTTAATAGGACTGGGCATTCTGGTGATCATTCTGTTCACCCTATTTCAAAAAGGGATGGCGGGTATGAGTTGGAGCCTGTTTACAGAAGTGACTCCCGGCCCTGGCGGCGAAGGCGGACTGGCCAACGCCATTGTTGGCAGTCTCATCATGACACTGTTAGGGATTGTTATCGCGGCCCCCATCGGTATTCTCGCCGGAACTTGGTTAGCGGAGTATGGGCAGCACTCTAAAACCGCTGACACTATCCGTTTTCTTAACGGTATGTTGATGAGCGCACCGTCCATCCTCATCGGTTTGTTTGTTTATGAGATGGTGGTGGTATTTATGGGCCACTTCTCGGGTTGGGCCGGTGCTATTTCGCTGGCGATTATCGCATTACCAGTCATCATCAGCACCACTGAAGAGATGTTGAAACTGGTGCCCATCACCTTGCGTGAAGCGGGCGCAGGTCTTGGTACTCCACGCTGGAAGGTGACCGTTAAACTAAGCTATCGCGCTGTCAGCACCGGCATTATCACCGGCATTCTGTTATCGGTAGCCCGTATCAGTGGTGAAACTGCCCCACTGCTATTTACCGCACTTAACTCCAGTTTTATGACAGTGAATCCTAACGAACCGATGGCAAACCTACCGGTGACCATTTACCAATTTGCAATGAGTCCTTATGACTCCTGGAACCAACTGGCCTGGTCAGGCGCACTGCTGATCACTATGGCTATTTTGTTTTTGAACATTATTTCTCGGGTACTGCCCCAGTTGAAAAAGCGGAGGTCGTGATGAGTCTGGTCGCGCAATTAAAAGATTATCAACAACCCCAACAGGTAAAACCGCTAGTACAGCGGATGGATATAAGGGATCTGAACTTTTACTATGGCAAGGACAAGCAGGTGTTGTTTGATGTCAGCATGCCGATTTATCAGAATCGCGTCACCGCGATGATTGGTCCGTCCGGCTGTGGCAAATCCACGCTGTTGCGTTGTCTTAATCGTATCTATGAGCTGTATCCACATCAGTATGCCGAAGGCAATGTCATGCTGGGTGAACTCTCAGTATTGGACAGGAAAGTAGACCTGAACGATCTACGTGCCAAAATCGGCATGGTATTCCAGAAACCCACGCCATTTCCCATGAGCATTTATGACAACATCGCCTTTGGGATCAAGCTGTATGAGCGGCTGTCCAAGAAAGATATGGACCATCGCGTTAAAGAAGCGCTACAGCAAGCGCAGTTATGGAATGAAGTAAAAGACAAGCTACACAGCGAAGCATCTGGCCTTTCTGGCGGTCAGCAACAGCGTTTGTGTATTGCTCGCACTATTGCCCTAAAACCCGATGTGATCCTGATGGATGAGCCCACCTCAGCCTTGGATCCCATTGCGACCCAAGGCATTGAAGAGCTTATCACCGAGCTGCGTAAGGAATACACTATCGTAATTGTGACTCACAATATGCAGCAGGCCGCCCGTATTTCTGACTTCACGGCATTTATGTATCTTGGCGAGCTGATCGAGTTTGGTGAAACCAAACAGGTGTTCCAGAATCCGGTAAATGATCGCACCCGCAAGTACGTTAGCGGTACTTTCGGTTAATGGTAAGTTAACTATCTAATAAGGCCCTACGGGGCCTTTTTAGATTCGATTTAAAGCGGCCAAATAACGCGCCGACACCGAGGCTGGCGTCATGCTCGAGCCAAAGCCATTATTGCAGCAGTTGGTCTGCCACAAACGGATTGCTCTGGCGCTCTTCCGCAAAAGTTGACATCGGCCCATGGCCTGGAACAAAGCGGGTATCGTTCCCCAACGGCCACAGTTTATGGCTAATTGAATCGATCAACGCTTGATAACTGGAACCTGGGAAGTCAGTACGGCCGATAGAACCCCGGAACAAGACATCCCCCACAAAGGCTAATTTGTCTGCCTCAGACCAAAAAACCACGTGACCCGGTGTATGTCCGGGGCAATGAAACACCTTCAGCACGCTGTTACCAACGGTAACTTCATCACCATCTTGTAGATATTGGTTGGGCTCAAATGCCGCACTCGCCGGGAAGCCGAATTTTTGGCTCTGAATAGGCAGTTGCTCTAACCACATTTTGTCAGCCACATGTGGACCGATAATCGGCAACCGCTGCTGTTCAGCCAGCTTAGCGGCGCCACCAACATGATCGATATGTCCGTGCGTCAGTAAAATCTTTTCCAGCGTCAGTCCATGTTCACGCACAGCATCGAGGATCCGGTCAATGTTGCCACCGGGATCGATCACTGCGGCTTTCAGCGTCTGTTCACACCAGACAAGGCTGCAGTTCTGTTGGAACGGCGTTACGGGAATTATTTGATATTTCATATAGTTGTTACTCTCAGGCTGGTTTTATCTGTCCATGATAAACATTGCCATCATCGATCAATTACCAGCAATAAAATTTGATCCGAGCCATAAAAGCTATGAGCGATTGCCAGTTTAGCTTTTCCCGTCAATGAAAGCGCGAGCAAATTACTTTTTGGGCATCCTAAGGGACATTTTCATTGTACAATCGCTCAAAAATTTTGCTAAAGATGACCATGATGGACAATATTACACAACTCGAAGGAATGCGATGCCATAAGCATTATTTCAGCTTACCCTTAGACTATTCCGTGCCCCAGGGACAAACCATTCAAGTGTTCGCACGCGAACTGCAAGGGTTACAACCAGGCGCACAAAATCTACCATTGTTATTATATTTTCAAGGTGGGCCAGGTTTCGCCGCGCAGCGGCCATTAGCCAACGGTGGCTGGATAAAACGCGCCCTACAGCAATATCGAGTACTGCTGCTGGATCAACGCGGCACGGGTTTATCGTCACCCGTCAGTTACCGGACGTTGGCTGGGTTAACTGCCGTCCAACAGGCACAATATTTGAGCTATTTCCGTGCTGACAATATCGTACGGGATGCCGAAGCTATTCGTCAGCAGCTCAGCCCGCAAGCGCCCTGGAGTGTACTCGGTCAGAGCTTTGGCGGTTTCTGCATCCTACGTTATCTCAGTGTCGCGCCTGAAGGACTGCAACAAGCCTTTATCACTGGCGGTATTCCTTCGCTGACGCGCAGTGCCGATGAGGTCTATCGCGCCACTTATCAACGGGTTTTAAGCAAAAACCGTGAGTTTCAACGCCGTTTTCCTGATGCGCCAAAGTTACTCAACACACTGGCTGCGCACTTGAGACAACATCAGGAATACCTGCCCAATGGCGATCTGCTGACGGTAGAAATGCTGCAACTGCTGGGGATCCATCTTGGCATGATGCAAGGGCCTGAAGCCGTCTATTACTTGCTTGAACAAGCGCTGGTATCGGGAGCCAATGGCAGCACTCTCAACCCGCTATTTGCCGAGCACTTCACCCAGATGTTGAGTTATCACACCAATCCGTTATATGTGCTGTTGCATGAAGCCATCTATTGCCAGCAAACGTCATCGGCGTGGGCCGCCCATCGTCTACGTGCTGAATATCCGGAATTTTCGCCGGAAGCTGACGAGCTGCTACTTACCGGTGAAATGGTATATCCATGGATGCTGCAACAGATAAGCAATTTGCGTCCTTTGCAAGAATGTGCCGAATTGCTGGCCAGCAAACAGGATTGGCCGACACTCTATAATCTGCAACAGCTTGCTGCTAATAAAGTGCCGGTGGCTGCCGCTATCTACAGTGACGACATGTATGTGGAGCGGGAATTCAGCCTGGAAACTGCCGCGCAGGTTGCGAATCTCCGTTATTGGCTGACTTCTGAGTACGAGCACAATGGCATTCGTATCGACGGCGAACATATATTGGAGCGGTTAATAGCGCTGAATAACGGCTCACAGTTGCGCTGATTTCAGTTCTGCTTAATTAGGCAGTGGCATAATATGTCTCGGTTTCGTTGCCAATACGTAACCATCTGAATTGAATAATCTTTTGAGGTCTGCCCAGGCGGCAGGCCTTTTTTATGGCAATAGCGAGGAGCAAATTCCCATTATAATTTTATGGTTATTTCCACGATATCAGCCGTTCAGTAGCTATGCTTAGGAGATGTTCCGGGAGGTATCTATCATGCAAGATCTGCAACAACTGCCCGCCGAGATCCTGCTCGGTATCGTCAATGAAAAACTCCGTCTGCATTGTCAGGACAAACAGGCACTGTTATATGAACTTGACTTATCGCCTCAGCTATTGGAGCAGAAATTAAATCAATTCGGTTATGAGTACGATATGGTGTCTAATCAATACCGCAAAGTACGCGATGTCTAGACGTCAGGCTTCGTCTCTCCCGGTTTAGGTCTCGCTTGGCGCCTAGCACGCTGACCGGAATTAGCCTTTGCCTTGTTGTGCTTATCTGCCCTGTTGCTCATGTTCGATGTCGTTTTTCTGCCAGTTCGGCGGAAACTTCGCGGCTGGTTTTTTATCCCGGACAGTGCCGTTGGCAAGCTGTTCTGTGCCTGGCTAACCAGCTCGGTAAGCTGCTGCAACAGTGGCTGCATAAATGCCTGATATTTCATTTCACGACGACTGATGGCCTCCAGACTGCTTTCCCACTGTGCGGTCATATCCGGTGTTGTGGCAACGTCCGGCAAGCTGTGGATCAGCCCGATGCCAGCCGCTGTAGCCAGAATACTCTTGCCTTGCCGCTGTAAAAATCCCCGTTTAAACAGTAACTCAATGATACCGGCGCGAGTGGCTTCGGTGCCGAGACCATCGGTTTCCTTAAGTACTTTACGAATTTGTGGATCGCTGACAAAGCGACTAATTCCGGTCATCGCGGCTAACAGTGTGGCATCGGTAAAATGCTTGGGTGGCTGGGTGACTTTTTCCAGCAATTCGCCATTCACACATTGCAGTTGTTGACCCGTCTTGAGTGGCGGCAAGCTTCCGGCTAATGCCTCCTCTTCATCATGACTCGTTTCCTGCCGGAACAACTGTTTCCAGCCCAGTTGTTGTTCCTGCTTGCTCTTGGCAATAAAAAGGCCACCCGCAATCTGCAACTGAACCTGTGTCTCTAGATACTGATAATGGGGATAAAACTGTGCCAGATACTGCCTGGCAACTTGCAGATAGACTTGCCGTTCGCGTTGAGACAAGCCTGCAAGATTAGCCACTTTGCGGGTAGGAATAATGGCGTGGTGGGCATCAACTTTACTGTCATCCCACGCTTTGGATTTGCGTTTAGCATCGGGGGGTTCACACCCTTGCAGCAGTTCGGCCGCGCCTTTGCTGATGACCGCAATGATCTCTGCGGCATCGGTAAATTGCGCCTGTGGCAGATGACGACTGTCGGAGCGCGGATACGTCAGCAATTTGTGGCGTTCATACAATGCTTGTGCCGTGTCTAGTACTTCCTGCGCGCTCATGCCAAAACGTTTATTGCAATCTATTTGCAACGCCGAAAGACTGTAAGGCAGCGGTGGTGCCTGTCGTTTGGGTTTGCTCTCTAGTGCAGATACCGTTGCAGTTTGTCCGGTGATGCGCTGGATAACGTTCTCTGCAAGGCCTTTTGCCAATACGCGGCCGTCCTCGTCCATCCAAGGGCGACAGGCGTCACTTGGCTGCCAGCGTGCACGGAAGCTGGCACCATCGTCACATTGCAGCTGTGCCCACACCTCATAAAACGGTTTTGGTTGAAATGCGGCAATCTCTTCATCTCGACGCACCACCAAGCCTAGCAACGGTGTCTGCACTCGACCTACCGACAAAACCCCCTGATAACCGACCTTGCGCCCCTGCAAGGTATAAGCCCGCGACAGATTCATGCCATACAGCCAGTCAGCACGACTGCGCGCCAATGCGGAGGTGGATAATGGCACAAACTCCCGATTACTGCGCATCTGCCCGAGAGCACGACTAACGGCCTGAGGGTTTAAATCACTGATAAGCAACCGTTGTGCCGCCGACTGCTTATTACTACTGGTACCCAGATAAGACAGCACTTCATCCACCAATAACTGCCCTTCTCTATCAGGATCGCCTGCATGGACAATCTGGTCAGCCTGTTTGATCAGTTTTTTCAGTACGGCAAGCTGAGTACGACTGCCTTTTTTGGGTAATAACTGCCATTGCTGCGGCACAATGGGTAGATGCTCCGCTCGCCAAGACTTATATTGCGGATCGTAAGCATCTGGGGTCGCCTGCTCTAGCAGATGCCCAACACACCAGGACACACAATCACCATTGGCCGCCTCAATATAGCCCTCATGTTTGCGCAACGGCTTAGCTAACACATCAGCAATAGCGCGACCAAGACTCGGCTTTTCAGCAATATATAAAATCATAACCCTATAATGCTGTATAAATTTACAGTAAATTTAACCCGCTTTACCATAAACTGCAAACCATCATACTCAACACGCCCGCCAACACCCCGCCTGCAAGTAAAAACACCCGCTGTTGCGGGCGTTTTGGGGCAAAGTGACAAATGTTATTCAAAAAAGCGCTGGCCTGTCGTCGCCATCGTTTTCAGCCGTTCACAGGGCGCAAAACGTTGGCCAAACTGCTGCTGGTAGCCTTCAAGGATCGCCACCAGCTTGGCCGCCCCAAGGGTGTCGATATAGTGGAATGGTCCGCCTAAAAATGGCGGGAAACCGATACCGAAAATAGCACCAATATCACCATCACGAGCGTTTCGGATAATACCCTCGTCCAAGCACCGCACAGCTTCATTTAACATCTGCACCACGCAACGTTGTGCCAACTGCGCATTCTCTGAAGCCACGCCAGGGGTGATGCCCAGTACCTTATAGACTGAACTATCCACCTGTTTTTTCTTGGATTTCTTTTTACCATAAAGATAAAAACCCTTGCCGTTCTTACGCCCTTTACGCTCATCTTGCAGCAGTTTTTCAAACGCCGCTGGGGCGCGGAAACGTTCGCCCAGCTCTTGTTCCAGAATTGGCGCAATCTTGGCACCGACATCAATGCCCACTTCATCTAACAATGTAATCGGACCTACCGGGAAACCAAACTTCACCAGTGCCTGATCAAGATGCTCCACACTCTGGCCTTCCAACAACAGTTGTGCTGCTTCGTTCATGTAGAGCGCTAGAATACGATTGACATAAAATCCGGCACCATCTTTTACCACTATCGGGGTTTTTCCCTGCTTACGGGCAAAAGCAACAGTGGTGGCGATGGTTTCAGAAGATGTTTTCTCATGGGCAATGACTTCCACCAATGGCATCTTTTCCACGGGTGAGAAATAGTGCAAACCGATAACATTTTCTGGTCGGCTAGCCACGGCAGCAATCTGGCCGATTGGCAAAGACGACGTATTGGACGCAAATACCGTATGTGCAGTACATTCGCGTTCAATATCCTGCACCATCTGATGTTTGAGTTTTAGATCTTCAAACACCGCTTCTACCACGATATCCGCATCGTGTACGCCAATATATTCTGTGGTGGTACTCATCAGCGCCATCTGTTTATCCCGCTGCGCTGCACTTATATGGCGCCGCTTAACACCTTTATCCAGCAGTTTATAGGCGTAGGACAAGGCATTAGACAGCCCTTTTTCGCTGATATCTTTTACCCGCACCGGCAACTTGGCCTTGCTGATGGTGACCGAGGCAATACCACCGCCCATCAGACCACCACCCAGCACAACCGCTTTTTTCAGCGGTCTTGACTCAGCGCCGTCAGCTCCGGTTTCTTTTTTCATTTCAGTAGTGGCAAAAAAGATCGAACGCAGCGCGGCGGATTCAGCCGTCATCACTAATTCACCAAAATAACGGGATTCTGTCGCCAAACCAGCCGCCATGCCTTCATCGGCACCAATGCGCACACAATCAATTATTTTTGGCGGTGCGGGATAATTTCCCTGAGTCTTACGTTCTACCTGCTTTAATGCCTGATCGAACAATATATTACGGCCAAAGTGGGTGCGCTCCAGCACCAGTTCCATCAAGGTTGCTTTGCGCTTAGGGCGTTTCTTGCCCTTTTGCGCCAGTTCTATCGCCGCTTGCAACAAAATGGTCTGGGGCACAACATCATCGACCAAGCCCATTTTCAAAGCCTGTTTCGGCCGAATTTGTTTACCGGTTAACATCATATCCAAGGCTTTGGCGATGCCAATCAGCCTTGGCAAACGTTGAGTGCCGCCACTGCCAGGCAACAGTCCTAACTGTACTTCCGGTAACCCCAGCATAGTTTTGCCATCGTCAGTGCAAACACGCTTATGGCATGCCAGTGCCAACTCAAGCCCGCCCCCAAGGCATGCGCCATGAATGGCCGCAACAACCGGGATCTCCAGTTTTTCCAGCTCACCAAATACTTGATGCCCAGCGGCGGATAGCTCACTGGCTTTATCACGGGTGTCACAGGCATCCAACATGGCAATATCCGCACCCGCAACAAACGAGTCTTTTTTACCGGAGATCACCACCAGCCCTTTGATGCGCTGATCGGCGCGGATCTGCGCCAGCAGTTCGGTCATTTCTGGGACAAATTCGGCCCGCAAAGTGTTCATAGTTTCGCCGGGAACATCCATTGTCATCACAGCGATGCCATCATCTCTGACATTGAGATCAAACGTTTTTTCTGTCATTTCCATGGCCTTTTACTCCACTTCCAGGATCATGGCGGCACCAAGGCCCCCGGCGGCGCAGGCGGTGGTCAGCGCAGTTCCGCCACCACGACGTTTCAACTCGTTACACACCTGAGTGATCAAACGAGTACCTGTCGCTGCAAAAGGATGTCCATAAGCCAGAGAACCACCCAGCACGTTAAATTTGCTCATATCGATATCGCCAATCGCACGACTCTGTCCCAGTTTTTCTGCGGCAAAGGTCTTTGAAGCAAACATTTGAATATTGGCCAGCGTCTGCGCCGCAAAAGCTTCATGCATCTCTATCAGATCTAAGTCTTCCAGTTGCATTCCCGCGCGTTTCAGCGCCAGCGGTGTTGCGTATGACGGTCCCATCAGCATATCTTGCCAGACCTCAATCGCACTGAACGCATAACTCTTGATATAGCCAATAGGTTGATATCCCAGGGCTTTGGCTCGGCCTTCGCTCATCAGCAATACCGCTGAAGCACCATCGGTCAGCGGTGTACTGGTTGCCGCCGTGACCGTGCCATGTTTGCGATCAAACACCGGCTTCAATTTGGCATAGGATTCCAAGGTGGAATTGTCACGGATATTGTTATCACGTTCGATAAATCTGTCGTATGGCGGCACATGGGTCACCATCACTTCCTCTTTCAGTTTGCCTTCAGCCCAGGTCTTGCTGGCAAGTGTATGCGAGCGGTGCGCCAACGCGTCCTGATCGGCGCGGCTGATATGGTAGCTTTTGGCCATCTGCTCGGCGGTTTGTCCCATCGATAACCCAGTGGAATACTCAGCCACCGCCGGTGGAACCGGTAACAGATCTTTCGGCCGCAGTCGGCTGAGCACTTGCCATTTTTGTTTCAGACTGCGCGCCTTGCCTAAATCCACCAGCGCAATCGCCAGTTTTCGAGAAACACCGATAGGCAATAAAGAGGAGGAATCAGCGCCACCAGCAATGCCGATGTCAATATTGCCAGTCATAATCGCTTCCGCCACATTTACTGTGCTTTGAAAACTGGTAGCACAAGCGCGGGTGACACTGTAAGCATCGGTGGTCACCTTCATGCCGGTTCCCAGCACAATCTCTCTGGCAATGTTAGGCGCAGCAGGCATCTGCACCACCTGACCATACACCAGTTGTTCTACCAGTGCCGGGTCAAGCTCAGTGCGCTGCAGTAATTCAGCCACCACCATTTTGCCCAGATCTACGGCTGGCATGCCATGAAAGGCCGTCGCCTGACGAGCAAACGGTGTACGCAAACCTGCCACAATGGCAATGCGTTCGCCCTTGGCATTGGTTACCTGCTGTCTGTCACTCATCTGTTATCCTCGTTATATTTGGTCCATGACCACAGACTTAAATTTCCTAGTCAGACATACACCCAACAGGTCTGACCATCAAAATGTGATCCGATTCTAACTTCTTCTCGATAGGTTTTAAACACTTGTTTGGATTTTCCAGCGGATAAATTATCGGCAACTGCGAACGCTGCGGGATATTTTCAGCCAAGTACGGGTCTACGGCTACAGTGCAGATGATGTACTTTCGTGCTAACAACCGAATCTGTCTTAAGAAAAATTAACTTTTAATTCATAGCATTTTGTACTTCAATCGCCCTGTAATATTCCGCACAATGACAGGAAAACCTTGCAGCCGATGCTGCGCGAGCTGGATAAGAGAAGCCCTATGCCGTTAAGTCGTTTTCACGCATTAAGAACATACCTTGACCACGTCATCGTCGGTCAACCGTCATTAACTGAAAACCTGCTGCTGGCACTGATCGCCGATGGCCATTTGTTGGTAGAAGGCCCACCAGGACTGGCAAAAACCCGCGCCGTCAAAGCGCTGTGTGACGGTATTCAAGGGGATTTTCACCGGATCCAGTTTACCCCGGATCTCCTCCCGGCAGATTTAACCGGAACCGATATCTACCGGGCACAAACCGGCACCTTTGAGTTTGAGGCCGGACCGATATTCCATAATCTTATTCTGGCCGATGAGATTAACCGCGCCCCCGCCAAAGTACAGTCGGCACTGTTAGAAGCGATGGCTGAAGGTCAAGTGACCGTCGGTAAGCATTCTTACAAGTTACCACAACTGTTTTTGGTGATGGCCACACAGAACCCGTTAGAAAATGAAGGCACCTATCCGTTGCCGGAAGCACAACTCGACCGCTTCTTGATGCACCTGAATCTGGATTACCCGAGTGCAGACACAGAGTTGGAAATTTTGCGGCTATCACGTAATGAAGCCAAAACCCGCAGCATGGAAAAGATGACGCCTATTTCCCAGGACGACATCTTCAATGCCAGAGTACAAGCGCTGGAGATTTATCTGGCCGAACCACTGGAGCGCTATATCGTTGATTTGGTGATGGCGACCCGGCAACCACAGCGCTACAGCGACGAGTTAGCCAAATGGCTGGAATATGGTGTCAGCCCTCGCGCCACCCAGTCGATTGAGCGCTGCGCCCGCGCCCGAGCTTGGTTATACCAGCGAGATTTTGTGGCACCGGAGGATATCCAAGCCGTGCTGCCTAACGTATTGCGCCACCGCCTATTGCTGAGTTATCAGGCGCAAGCGGAAGGAGTAAGCCGAGATGAAGTGATCAACCATATTCTCAGCCAGGTGGCCGTGCCCTAATGATGTCTGAGTCTGAACATACACTGCCGTTATTTGCTGATGGCGTGCATCTGAACGAAGCGGAATTGCTGGCGTGCAGAAACCTAGCATGGGCATTGCCAGATAACCAAGTGCGTGCCAGAGCTGCACTGGCCGGTAATCGCAGTAGCCTCATCAAAGGCCGCGGCATGGAGTTTGCCGAAGTGCGCCATTATCAGCATGGTGACGATGTTCGCACCATCGACTGGCGGGTCACCGCACGCACTGGCAAAGCCCACACTAAGCTGTTTGTGGAAGAGCGGGAACGTCCGGTTTTACTGCTAGTAGACCTAAAACACAGCCTGTATTTTGGCTCAACCTTGCTGTTGCAAGCGGTGCAAGTCGCCCATCTAGCAGCCACCTTGGGCTGGAAAGCCATTCAGCAAGGAGACCGCTTGGGGGCCTTAATTGTTGGTGAAAACAAACGCCGCGAACTGAAGCCGCGGACCCGTGAACAAGGGATCCTTGCATTGATATCGGCGCTGATAGAGGTACATCAGCAACAGCTGCAAACACTGCAGCAGCGTACCCCCGAGCCTTCGGCATTAATGGCGCAGAGTTGTCGGCAACTCGCTCGTTTAACGAAACCTGGCTCACAGGTGTGGCTGATCACTGACGGCAGCGGCTTTGATGATGAATGTCGGCAACCGCTGTCAGATCTCTGCCGCCATAGCGAGGTATCAGCCTTTGTGATCACCGATCCGCTACGCAACGGTAGTCTGCCATTGCCCAAACGTTTTGCATTACCGGTGCGGGATCAGGGGCAGTCTTTACTGCTGGATCGCCACAGTTATGACGCTTGGCTCAAGCGACAACAGCATGCCTTAGCGCAATTTGAACAGATGATGCAATCACTGCACATCCCCGTGCGACTGCTTGATGCCGCACGCAACCTCAACCAACAACTGAATTTGTTACGATGATGCCGACTTCTGCAACTGCCAATCCAGCGCTGAGCGCCATGAAGGATATCAGGTTGCCTCCTGAGATAGGCTTCTGGCCGCCAGCGCCTGCAGTATTGGCACTTTTGGTGCTGGCGATGTTGTCACTCATCGCCTTGAGCGTTTGGCTGTATAGACGCCACCAACGGTTGCAACGCCAGCAAGCCCCTGCCAAAGCTGCGCTGCAACTGTTGTCACAACTCGATACTGAAGATCCACAACTGATGCTGCACCTCAGTGCCTTGCTGAAACGCTGTGCCATCAGTTACGTTGGCCGTGAACACGTTGCCAGCCTTACAGGCGAGCCTTGGTATCAGTACCTGGACCAAGCATTGCCAAGCAAGCAGCAGGGGAAATTCCAGCGGTTACTGCAACAGCGTTACCAGATGCAGCCCGCAGCCGAGGATGCAGAAGAACTCATAACGCTGTGTCAGCAATGGCTGCTATGCGCGCCGAGTTTTTATCGACGTGTAGGCAAAGGAGGCAAGTCATGCTAAGTCTCGCTTGGCCTTGGTTGCTACTGTTATTGCCGTTGCCACTATTGATCCGCTTCCGGCCTCAAAAAGTGGTCGGAGGTCAATTACAAATGCCGGGTATTCGCCAATATGCAATAGCCGAAATGCATAACCAAAAACGTCGGCCTTGGATGATTTGGCTGTTATGGTCCTTGCTGGTTCTGGCAGTAGCGCGACCACAATGGTTAGGCGACCCCATTGAGTTACCAACCCAGGGTCGCGACCTGATGGTTGCCGTGGATCTTTCCGGCAGTATGCAGATTGAAGATATGGTACTGAATGGCAAAACCGTTGATCGCTTTAGCGTGATCCAGAAAGTCGTCAGTGATTTCATCGAACGCCGCACGGGTGATCGTATCGGCCTGATACTGTTCGCCGATGCGGCTTATTTACAAGCGCCGCTAACACAGGATCGCCGTTCCGTTGCCCAATATCTCAAGGAAGCACAGATAGGTCTGGTGGGTAAACAAACGGCAATTGGTGATGCTATCGCGCTGGCGGTAAAACGGTTTGATAACCTCGATAAAAGTAATCGCGTATTGGTACTACTGACCGATGGCTCCAACAACGCGGGCAGTATTGACCCAGATCAGGCCGCAGCGATTGCCGCCAAACGTAATGTCACCATCTACACCATCGGGGTGGGAGCGGATGTGATGGAGCGCCGCACTTTATTTGGTATCGAGCGGGTCAATCCATCTGCGGATCTGGATGAAGACCAGTTAAAACGCATCGCCGATGTTACCCATGGTAAATATTTCCGCGCACGCGACCCGAAAGAACTGCAACAGATTTATCAGGAAATTGACCGTTTGCAACCGATAAGCCGAGATCCGCTTACTTACCGGCCGCAGTCTGAGCTGTTTTACTGGCCACTGGGGCTGGCATTACTGCTTAGTTTAGCATTGAGTCTGAGTATGACATTGCCCACAGGAAAATCTGCCGGGAGGTCTCAATGAGTCTGCATTTCATCCGCCCGGAATGGTTTATCGCCCTGTTGCCATTACTATTGGTGTTGTGGTCAAAGTTGAAACATCAAGGTGAGCACTCCCAGTGGGATAAGTACATCGCCCCTCATCTCGCAAATGTACTGATCAGCAAAGGCGACCAGCAGCGCCGCCACTTGCTACCTCTGGTGACCAGTTGTTGGCTGTTAGCCGTATTGGCATTAAGCGGTCCTGCCCTATTCAAAAAGCCGCTGCCGGTCTTCGCGTCTACCCAAGGCCGTGTCATTGTGATGGATATGTCGCTGTCGATGTATGCCACTGACCTGACGCCCAATCGCCTGACACAAGCGAGATTCCGGGTCACCGATTTACTGAAAGGGCTTAAAGAAGGTGAAACCGGATTGATCGCCTACGCCGGAGATGCATTTGTCATTAGTCCACTCACGCGCGATAGCAACACTTTATTAAATCTGTTGCCAACACTCAGCCCAGATATTATGCCAGTGATGGGCTCTAACTTGCCGGCAGCACTCACTAAAGCCAAGGAATTATTGTCGCAGGGGGGGCATATTAAAGGCGATATCATTCTGGTCACCGATGGCGTGGAAACTGCGCAACTTAATGCGGCCAAAGCGGTATTGCAGGACACCCATTATCGGCTAGGCGTATTAGCGTTAGGGTCTACCCAAGGCGCACCAGTACGTTTGAGCGATGGTCAACTTATGCGTGATAGCAGTAATCAAGTCGTGGTACCTGGCACCAATTATGGGCAGTTGAATGAACTTGCACAAAGCTGTCATGGTAGCCTGATCCCCTTTGCCAACGATGGCTCAGACCTAATCAAGCTGCGGCAGTGGCTGAGTACTGATGAAGATGCCCAAGCCACCCACCTTGCAGGAGATAGTTGGATAGATCTCGGCCCCTACCTAGCATTACTGCTGCTGTTGCCTATGCTGGCGATGTTCAGATATGGCTTGCCCGTCTGGCTGTTAGTGCTGCCATTGTGTGGCAACTTACTAACACCAAAAGCACAGGCCAACACATGGGATAACCTGTGGCATACCCGAGATCAGCAGGGGATGCAGGCATTTAAGCAACAAGACTTTAAGACTGCCGCAGATAAATTTGCCAACCCCGCTTGGCAAGGTAGCGCCTTATATCGCGCTGGTGACTATCAAGGTGCACTTAAGGCTTTTGAACAAGATAAAAGCGCGAACGGTTACTTCAATCAAGGTAATGCATTGATGCAGATGGGTGAATATGACGAAGCGATAAAACGCTACAACGAAGCACTCAAAAAAGAACCTGATATGAAAGATGCCCAAACGAACTTAAAAATCGCTAAAGAACAGGAAAAGCAAAAGAAAAACAAACAAAAACAGAATAATAATGATCAGTCTGGCAATCAAAAACAGCAGGGTACTGATAAACAGAATAAGAACAATGACCAGGCCGATCAACGAGACAAAAAGGAAGGCGACAACTCTGAACAGAATAAACCTGAGCAGCAACAGTCACCTCAGGATCAGCAGCAAAATAGTGGTAAAGATAACCAAGGCAGTCAACAGCCGCAGCAAGGTGATAAATCTGCTAACAAGCAGGAGCAACAGCAAGCATCCCAAGGGGAAGACTCTGCCGCTAAGGACAAGGCTTCTTCTAAATCCTCTGCTACCGATAATAAGCAGCAGGAGCAGACAGCAGCGGATAAATCATCGGCAGCAAACCAGCAGCAAGCAGCAGCGTCAGACAGTGCACCACAGAACGCACAACCTGCACCACAAATGCAGGCTGATGCTAGTCAGGATAACCAGACTGACGCGGCGAAACAGCAGGCAAATGCCAGTGCTGCCCAAACAGCGGATAAACCCGCGCCACAAAACCCGCAAAATGGTACTGTGGCGGCATCCAGCCTGGATAATCAGGACAAGTTGCCAGCAGATATGCAGCGGGCATTAAAAGCTGTGGTTGACGATCCGGCCGCACTGCTGCGCAACAAAATGCAGTTGGAATATCAAAAACGCCGGCAGAACGGCGATATACCCAAGGAACAACAACAGTGGTAAAACTACGCTTTCCATTCTGGCTGCTTCTGGCAACCCTGTTGCCACTGAAAGCACTGGCATTGACCGAATTACAAGCCTCTGTCGATAAGAATCCAGTATCGCAGGGAGAGTACGTTGCATTAACGGTGACGGCAGATGACGATCTGCAAAGTCAGGCTCTGGATACCTCCGCGCTACTGAAAGACTTTATTGTGGGCCGCACTAGCGTTGGCCGCAGCACCCAGATCATCAATTTTGATACTCGCAAAGAAACCCGCTGGCAGATCCTGCTTGCGCCCAAACAGTTGGGACAGATCACCATTCCGGCATTTGAGATTAACGGCGTCAAATCCAATCCGATCCAGCTACAGGTGGTGGATTCTGGCAGTCAACCACAACAGATGAAAAACCTGTTTTTACGCACCAGCGTATCCAGCGATGAAGCCTATGTCGGCCAGTTGCTCACCTACAAGGTAAAGTTATATCTGGCGGTTGATTTGCAACGCGGTGTACTGTCGACCCCCAATATTGAAGGCGCTCAGATCAAACAGGTCGGCGATGATAAAGACAGTAATGAAATCGTCAATGGTCGCCGCTATCGGGTCATCGAGCGTACCTATAGTATTGTTGCCGACAATCCGGGCAAATTAATGATAAACGGCGTTAATTTCTCTGGCGATGTGCTGATGAATAGTCCGAGCAGCGGGATGTTTTCCTTCCAAGAAAGTCGGCCGGTACAGGCTCAAGGTGACAGTCTGGTGGTTACCATCAAGCCCATTCCTCAAGCTTATGTGGGGGATTGGCTGGTGGCCGATTTAGTGGCATTACAAGAAGACTGGAAAGATAACCAAAGCTATGAAGCGGGACAACCCATTACCCGCAACATCACACTGCTGGCCTCCAATGCCGATGAAACCAGCTTACCGGATCTGCATATTCCGCTGCCGGCCGACATGCGCAGCTACCCCGATAAACCCGTCAAAAAAACCTATGTTCGTAACGGTCAGATGGTAGCTAAGTTGACCCAAACCATCGCCATCGTGCCAGCCAAAGCGGGTGACTACACCTTACCGGAAATCAAAGTGGCCTGGTGGAATCCGCACCTAAACCAAGAAGAATATGCCACGCTACCAGCACGGCATATTAAGGTGAAACCAGCCAGCAACGCACCAGCGCCAGATCTGAGTGTCGCCACGCCACAGGCAGTACCGACCGCACCTGGCTACTGGCCGCTAGCTACTGCCGTTTTTGCCGGACTGTGGCTACTAACACTGGGATTGTGGTGGCGGGCTCGCAAAACACCGATGGTGGATGCTCACCGCGAAATTGTCACAGCGCCGCAGCCAGCCGTTGCAGCACCATCATTACAGACAGCCATTGCCAACGATGATGCCGCACAAGTGCTGAATGCATTAATAAGAGAAGTCGCGACTATTACCGGCAAAGAACTGTCACTTGGACAGCTAGCGTCAATCGCACCCACACTGGCTGAGGTCGCAGCGCAGATCCAATCAGCACATTACAGTCGCACACCAACGGATACGGCGCCTTTGTACCAAATATTGCTGCAAGCATTGGCGCAATTTCGTCACCAATATAGCCAACAAAAACAGCAGAAATCGCCGCTGTCATCGCTTAATCCATAACAGCGGACAATTTCCAACCGTGGGGCCATCTGGCCCCTTTTTTCGATGACGGTTTTGTGTGAACAAGCGCAACATCCACAACAGCATTGTGAGCCACTTCAAATATCTGCTAGGATGACGCCACAACAATAACAACCATATAACAAACAATAAACTCCCATGCAGATCGACACACCTATCGCTGTTACCTTTATTGGCTATCTTGCTGCCATGCTGGCAATCGGTTACTGGGCATACCGCGCCACAGATTCGCTCGACGACTATATTCTGGGGGGCCGCAAGATGGGCCCAGCGGTCACCGCGCTCAGTGTCGGTGCATCGGACATGTCTGGTTGGCTGTTACTCGGCCTCCCTGGCGCGGTATATCTTGGGGGCATGGGCGAAGCTTGGATTGGTATTGGCCTATTATTCGGGGCTTGGCTCAACTGGCTGTTTGTTGCTAAACGCTTACGGGTATATACACAAATGGCCGATAACGCCCTCACCCTCCCCGACTTTTTTGAGAAACGTTTTGCCGATAAAAGCGGCCTGTTAAAACTGGTGTCGGCGCTAACCATTCTGGTGTTTTTCACCTTCTATGCATCTTCCGGCATGGTAGGCGGTGCCATCCTGTTTGAGAAAGTATTTGGCATGGATTATCGCCTGGCGCTGGTCGTCGGTTCGGTCGTCATCGTGGCCTATACCTTTGTTGGCGGCTTTTTTGCCGTCAGTTGGACCGATTTCTTTCAGGGATGTCTGATGTTACTGGCGCTGTTAATTGTCCCTGTCAGTATGTTTACCCATCCTGAAAGCCATAAAAGTCTTGATACGCTAGACCCCGCTTTGCTATCACTTTTCAGCGACAAAATGACATGGATTGGCCTGCTATCAGCCTTAGCCTGGGGCTTAGGCTATTTTGGTCAACCTCATATTTTATGTCGATTCATGGCAATACGCAGTACCAAGGAGTTGCCAGTGTCGCGCCGCATCGCCATGAGCTGGATGCTATTGTCCCTCCTCGGGGCATTAGCCACCGGGATTGCCGGAATACTGTACTTTGCTGATAAACCACTGGATAACCCAGAAACTGTCTTTATCCACCTGACACAAGTGGCATTTAACCCATGGATTGGCGGTATTTTGATTGCAGCAATTCTGTCAGCCATCATGTCGACTATTGATTCGCAGTTACTAGTATGCTCCAGCGTAGTCACTGAAGACTTCTACCGCCGCTGGATACGTCCAAAGGCGTCCAACCGCGAACTGATGGCGGTGGGGCGTCTAGCAGTACTGGGAATTGCCATCTTGGCAGGTGTTATTGCGCTGAATCCGCAAAGCAGCGTCCTAGGGCTGGTCAGTTATGCCTGGGCTGGCTTTGGCGCAGCATTTGGTCCGGTGGTTCTGCTATCACTATTTTGGCACGGCTATAGTCGTCAGGGTGCCATCGCCAGTATCATGGTCGGCGCCGTTACCGTAGTGCTGTGGAAACTGGCCAATGGCGGCATTTTTGCATTATACGAATTGTTACCAGGCTTTGTTTTCGCCACCATTGCGGGCGTTGGCGTCAGCCTGCTGTTTCCGCCAGCGGCAACCACTGTCAAGCAATATCACACCATAAAGCAAGCACTCTAATATTGATACTCCGTGCAGCTAAGCGTACATCTGTTAGCTTAGCTGCATCACCATAAAGAGATGCTAATTGCCGTTATATTTTCCATTTATCAGGCCTAATTTTTTATCAACATAATAAAAATCAATGAAATAGTCATACCACACTCAAGTATTGCTGCCCCACTAGCATAATTTTTCATCGATCTACTGCACAGATTTCCGCGTTCTGTTAAACAACACAGGTGTAAGCTGCTGGTCGGACTTGTTAGCACAGAAACATCCCCCTAACATGCCCGCTGATTTAACGGGGACGTTGGCGTCAGCCAATGGATAAGCGCAACATTATTAAGAGAACAACAATCAATATGACTAACTTCAGAAAATCGCTGCTGGCGATCAGCTTGATGCTGGGCGCTACTCAGACTTATGCTGCTGGGTTTCAGCTTAACAGCCAGTCAGCAACCGGTATCGGCCGGGCTTTCGCGGGTGATGCGGTAATTGCCGACAACGCCTCGGTATTGTCACGCAACCCATCCGCGATGGCGTTATTTGATCGCGCTGCACTGTCTACTGGGTTGACTTATGTCAATATCGAAGTTGACGTGAAAGATGTGAATTTTGCCGATGGTCAAGTTGATTTAGGCGGTATTGATGATGCGGGAAGTACCAAACTCATCCCGAATATCTACTATGTGCAACCGTTAAATGATAAATGGGCATTCGGAGTAGCGGCATTTTCCAATTTTGGTACTGGCACTGACACCAGCTCGCTGCTTAAAGGTGCTACTTTTGCTCCCTACGATTTGATCGGTAACACTGAAGTCACCACAGTGACGCTGAATACCAGCCTGTCATATCGTATTAATGAAATGTTCAGTATCGGTGCCGGTGTCGATGCCGTGTACGGCAAAGGTAACCTTACCCGTTACGCAGGCAATATCCCATTAGTGGATGTGGATGCCGATGGCGTGGGTTTCGGTGGTATCCTAGGTGCCACCTTCGAATTGAATAAAGATAACCGCTTTGGTCTGAGCTATCGTTTCAGCCCAACAGTTACAGTGACAGGCGATATCAATGTGATGACCAGTCAGCAGCTTCCTGGGCTAGGAACACAGCAGATTGCCATTGACTACAACGAACTGGATGTACCTTTAGCCGATATCGCTCAGTTTGCCGGGTTCCACCAGCTGACCAACCGCTTTGCGGTTCACTATACCGCACAGTACACCTTGTGGGGCGACTTTGACCAGATCACCACTAAACAGGGTACCGCTACCATTGCCACCGGCAGCTATGCGGGCACTGAAGTGGCCATCAATGTGAAGGCTCCGCTGAAAGAATATCACTGGAAAAACTCCTGGCTGTTCAGTGTTGGCGGTACTTATACCGTTAACGACACCCTGACGCTGCGTGCCGGTTATATGTTCGATAATGGTGTGGTGGATCAACTCGGTTCACTGTCTATCCCTGACTCCGATCGCCACTGGTATACCCTTGGTGCCAGTTATCGCTTGTCAGACAGTATGACGGTTGACTTGGGCGCAGCGCTGGTGCGTGGTGTTGAAGAATCACTGACAGAAACCAGTGCGCTGGCCGGTGACGTTAACGCACATACCAAATCTACCGCGACTTACTATTCAATGCAGTTCAACTATCGTTTCTAATCGCTGAAACCGCGTTGCATACGGATTAAAGCGGGTGACCTGTTCGCCCGCTTTTTGCTATCTTGGTGCCACCTCTTATGGAAATTTCCAATTTGTTTGTGCACTCAAGGAGTCTCACGGAATGAACAAATCATCGGCATTGGCGGCAGCGCTGTTAGGCGCATTTATCTGTGGCGGGCTGTATCTGCTCGGCAGTGGCATTGGCAACAGCCTAGTTGCCATGAAAGCCATGGATCGCGTGGTCACGGTTAAAGGACTGGCAGAACAGGAAGTGAAAGCCGATGTGGCAATCTGGCCTGTGGCATTTAATGATGTCGACAACGACCTGAATAATCTCTACAGCTCGGTTCAGAAAAAAACCGACAGAGTAATGAAATTCCTGTTGGAACAAGGTTTTACTCCAGAGGAGATCAGTGTATCGCAGCCTTCGATAGAAGACCGTCAGGCACAGGGATATGCTGACCCAAACGTTAAATTTCGCTACAACGCCAAAGTGACACTGTCGGTTTATACCCAGCAGATAGACAAAGTCTTGCAGAGCCGTAAAAAACTGTTGGAACTGGCAAAAGACGGCATTGCGGTGGCACAGAATTATGATAGTCGCACCGAGTTTATCTATACCGATTTGAATAGTATCAAACCGCAGATGGTGCAGCAGGCAACAGAGAATGCCCGGGAAGTGGCAGAGAAATTTGCCCGCGATTCACAATCTTCACTTGGCAAAATCAAAAATGCCAGTCAGGGGACTTTTTCTATCAGCGATCGCGATAGCAATACCCCTTATATCAAACGCGTCAGGGTGGTCTCCACCCTCACCTATTATCTGAAAGACTAATGTTAGCGGCGGCCTTCATGGCCGCTTTTTTCTTGTTAATTCAGGGTTTACTTAATTTTTTCTTTTTTCACGTACGCTGTTGCGTATTGAGTGATCATCCATTAGAATTTTCTCATAAATAGGTTTTATGAGATAAAAAACTATGCGAGGACTGTTGTTAACTACCGTGATGGTGGGGTTAGGACTGGCGGTCAGCCCGGCGCTGCAAGCCGCAAATGAAGTGGCAACTGTGACGGTGACGACTCAGAAAGCGCCCCATGTTCTGGTGCTGGATGGCACGTTGGAAGCGGTGAAATCGGCTACCGTTTCTGCGCAAACCAATGGTCGCATTGTGAAACTCAATTTTGATGTCAACGATCTGGTACCCGCGGGTGCTTCGCTGTTGGAGATCACCAGCAAAGAGCAAGGCGCATCGTTGGCCGCCGCCGAGGCCGAATACGCCCGAGCACAAGCGTTAAATGTGGAAGCGCAAAAAACGTTAGAGCGTTACCAAAAACTGTTTCCTCAGGGTGCCATTTCCAAAGGCGCAATGGATCAGGCGATTGCCAATGCCAAATCCACTCAGCAAGCCGCTAGTGCCGCCAGCGCCCAGATCACCAAAGCCCGTGAATCATTGAAATATACGGTGGTTTCGGCCCCCTATTCTGGTGTGGTTACCGCCCGTCATGTAGAGGAAGGGGAAACCGTCAGCCCAGGGCAGCCACTGCTTTCCGGCTACGCCACCGACAAAATGCGAGCGGTTATTCAGGTGCCACAGCGCTATCGAGATGCATTGATTAAAGCGGGTATGGTAGAGGTATCATTGGCGGATGGTCGGCAGTTCAAGGTGACCAATCCGGTGATCTTCGGCTTTACCGACACCCAGAGCCATGCTTACAAGGTGCGTTTGCCGCTGCCAGAGAATACGCCAGCATTGCTGCCTGGCAGCTGGATTAAAGCCCGATTCCCTGTGGATGAACGGGAGATCACCTTAATTCCACAAAGCGCGCTCTACAGTGTTAATGAACTTTCTGGCGTGTACCTGAAACAAGGCGATAAATTTGTGTTGCAGCAGGTCAGACTGGGTGAAACCCGTGGAAACGATGTAGAAGTGCTAGCCGGATTGCAGGCGGGAGACGTGATTGCCGCTAACGCTTATCAGGTGTTACTCACCCATCCTGTACAGCAGTAAGCGGGAGCCAAGGTTATGAGTAAAACTACAGGAACAGGTATTTCCGGTCGCGTAGCGGCCATGTTCCAAGACAGCGCCATTACTCCATTACTGGCGTTGCTGGGATTATTGATGGGGCTGTTTGCCATCATAGTCACCCCCAAAGAAGAAGAACCGCAGATTGATGTGACCTTCGCCGATGTGTATATCCCCTTCCCCGGCGCCAAACCTGCCGAAGTTGAACAACTGGTGACACTGCCAGCAGAAGAGGTGATTTCGCAGATTAAGGGCATTGACACGCTGTACTCGTTTTCGCGTCCCGATGGCGCGCTGATTATTGTGATCTTTAAGGTTGGCGTGCCGCGCAATGACGCTATCGTCAAGCTTTACAATCAGATCTATTCCAATCTGGACAAACTGCCGTCGGGTGCAGGAGTTGGTCAACCCCAAATCAAACCTATGGGGATCGATGATGTCCCGATTGTTAGCCTGACACTGTGGTCAGAAGATCCGCAGATTTCAGCGCAGCAACTGACACATGTGGCACATGGTCTGGAAACCGAACTCAAACGTATCCCTGGCACCCGAGAAGTGAGCACTGTTGCACCTCATGATTTGGTGCTAAATGTCCGTATCGACCCACAGCGGATGAACTACTACGGTGTCAGTTATGACAAGATCCGCACGGCGCTGACCGCCAACAATTCCGTATCAATGCCTGCGTCGCTGGTACAGGGCAATCAAGAGATTAAAGTCCAAGCGGGTCAGTTTCTGCAATCGGTCGATGATGTAAAACAGTTGGTCGTGGCGGTCAATACTGATGCCAACGGCCATGCGGCCCCAGTCTTTCTTCAGGACTTAGCCGATATCAGCCTTAAAGCCGATATTCCAAACGCCAGTGCCTGGCATTACAACACTGTACGTGACGGTAATAAGTTACCGGAAGGTCTGTTCCCGGCAGTGACTATCTCTATCGGTAAAAAACCCGGTGAGAATGCCGTTGATGTCGCCGATGCCGTTCTCGCCAAGGTGGCCCAGACCCGTAACGTGCTGATCCCTGAAAAGGTTAACATCACCGTATCCCGTAACTATGGGGTAACCGCGGCAGACAAATCCAATACGTTGATCTTCAAGCTGATTTTCGCCACCACCGCTGTTGTGATCCTGGTGCTGTTCACTATGGGGCTGCGGGAAGCATTAGTGGTGGGGATTGCGATTGGTATCACGTTGGCGATTACTTTGTTCGCCTCTTGGGCCTACGGCTTTACACTGAACCGGGTGTCACTGTTTGCGCTGATATTCTCGATTGGCATTCTGGTAGATGACGCCATTGTGGTGGTGGAAAATATCCACCGTCATATGTCAATGGGCAAACGTTCCTTCAAAGAGCTGATCCCAATAGCGGTTGATGAAGTGGGCGGTCCAACGATTCTGGCCACTTTCACCGTGATTGCGGCGCTGTTACCTATGGCGTTTGTCTCTGGTCTAATGGGGCCGTATATGAGCCCTATTCCCATTAACGCTAGCATGGGGATGCTGATTTCCTTGTGTGTCGCCTTTGTGGTAACGCCTTGGCTCAGTCGTCATCTGCTCAAAGCACACAAAGGAGACAGCAACCACCCGGATTCAGTGAATCCCAGAATGCTTGGTATCTTCACCCGGTTGATCAAACCGTTTCTTGACAGTCGCAAGGCACGTATAGGTTTGGCAGGGGGTGTAGCGGCCCTGATTATCATGGCAGTTGCCCTGCCAGTGGCGCAGCTCGTCGTGCTGAAAATGCTACCTTTCGACAACAAATCGGAATTTCAGGTGATTGTTGACATGCCTGAAGGTACGCCAGTTGAGCAAACCGAAAAAGTGCTGAAAGCGCTTTCCGGTTATCTGTCCACCGTGCCCGAAGTGCGTAATATGCAGTTGTATGCAGGAACGCACGCACCGATTAACTTTAACGGATTGGTGCGCCATTACTTCCAGCGCAGCACACAGGAAGCCGGTGATATTCAGGTCAATCTGACCGATAAACACCACCGCCATCGCGACAGCCACAATATTGCGCTGGCGGTTCGTGGGCCGTTGCAGGCCATTGGCGAAAAATATCAGGCCAATGTCAAAGTGGTAGAAGTGCCGCCAGGACCGCCCGTGTGGTCGCCGATTGTTGCCGAAGTTTATGGGCCCAGTGAATCCATTCGCGAGCAAGCGGCCCATGAATTGATGGATTTGTTCCACAAGACCAAAGATGTGGTGGATATCGATATCTACCTGCCCGCCATGCAGCAGAAATGGCAAGTCAGTATTGATCGCAGCAAAGCCAGCTTGCTGGGAGTTCCTTACGCCAATATTGTGGATTTGGTGGCAACCTCAGTGGGCGGCAAAGATGTCAACGTGCTGCACAAGAGCATGCAGAAATCCCCGGTGCCAATCCGTCTGGAACTGAGTGAAGCCGATAAACCGGATCTTACCCAGTTGCTGTCGATGAAACTCGATAGCCAGTTCGGTGGCACAGTGCCACTGTCAGAATTGGTAAAGATCAACAAAGGCACCATTGATATGCCAATCATCCACAAGAACATGATCCCGATGATCATGGTGGTGGCCGATATGGCCGGGCCACTGGACAGCCCGCTGTATGGAATGTTTGAAATGGCATCTGACATCAACAGCCCTAACGGTTTAGGCTTTGACCAGTACTACATTCATCAGCCAGATGGCCTTAATGCCGTCAGTGTAAAATGGGATGGTGAATGGAAGATCACTTATGAAACCTTCCGTGACATGGGCATTGCCTACGCTGTCGGTATGATCGCCATCTATCTGCTGGTGGTAGCGCATTTCCGCTCCTACCTAGTACCGTTGATCATCATGGCGCCAATTCCACTGACGATCATAGGCGTAATGCCGGGACATGCCTTGTTGGGCGCACAGTTCACGGCGACATCTATGATTGGCATGATCGCACTGGCAGGCATCATAGTGCGAAACTCCATCTTATTGGTGGACTTTATCAATCTGGAAACTGCGGCGGGTCGACCATTTGAAGAAGCGGTGATTCACTCAGGTGCCGTGAGGGCCAAACCCATTATTCTTACCGCGTTAGCGGCAATGATTGGTGCCCTGTTTATTTTAGATGACCCGATTTTCAATGGCTTAGCTATCAGTCTGATCTTCGGTATCTTTATCTCTACCCTGCTAACGCTGGTAGTTATCCCTGTACTTTACTATGCGGCAATGCGTAACCGTATTGCACATTTAACCGAAATGGCCGAAGAAGCCAAAGGAGCGTAATATGTCTGTAGAACGTGCCACAATGGCGTTTGCCGGTTTTATGGTAATGCTGTCCATGCTGCTCACCGCCACCGTGCATCATGGTTTTATCTGGCTGACACTGTTTGTGGGTGCCAACCTGTTCCAGAGTGCTTTCACTCGTATCTGCCCTGCCAGCATGCTGATGCGTAAACTGGGCATGAAAACTGAAGCTGAAATCGCCCTGAGCAAATAATCGGAACTTTACGCATGTTAAAAATAAGCTTGTTAGTGCTGCTGGCAGTGGTGGTGTTTGTCAGTGTGCGCGCTTTTGGCAACAACGGTACACAGGATCCCGCTACCGCCTTCGCTAAAATAGCTAAAGGGGCCAAGGTCATTGATGTCCGCACCGCCGAAGAATTTGCTGCCGGACATTTACCTGACGCCACCAATATCCCTTATGAACAGATAGTGCCAGCACTACAGCAATTGGGGATAGCGAAAGACCAGCCGCTGGTATTGTATTGTCGCAGTGGTCATCGTGCGGGCATCGCCAAGGCCGCGTTAGAAAAAGTAGGCTACAGTGATGTCTACAACGCTGGAGGTTTGCAGCAACTGCAAGCATTTAAAGCACAGCACTAGATTGCAGCATACTTCGAATTGTTAAGCCTCATACAAATGTGGAACTCGTGCTAAAATAGCAGCGTCTTCCCAACATTTGTATGAGGTTTTCTTTTGGTCACTCCCGCAGACGACACCCCGCAGACAGGCAATAAAGATCCGCTGCATGGCATCACGCTAGAAAATCTGCTGAAAGCATTGGTTGCTCATTATGGTTTCGACGGCCTAGCACAGCAGATTAATATCCGCTGTTTCAATTTCGAACCCAGTATCAAATCTAGCCTCAAATTTCTGCGAAAAACGCCGTGGGCCAGAGCCAAAGTTGAGCGTCTGTATCTGACGATGCAAGGGTTACCGGTGCCTGATTATTTGCGGCAAGCCCCTGCCAGCGACGTCAAAACCACTAAAATAAAAGCCACAGAAACCACAACGCAACTCAATGCTGACATATGGGGCAAATAGTCGCAGTTGTTATTTTTGAATACTAGAATATGTGATCTATCTGACACTCCAGAATAAATTATCCCCCGTCAGGCAGTGTCGCTATCAAGTTTATGATTAAGTGGCCGTTGTCTCAGTTATCACTTAAACCGTCGTCACTGATAACCCCAAGGGGATAACAAGATGAACGTGAATGGATTAAACCAACTCAGCGGTCAAAACAGTTCGCTGAAATCAATGACCGTCAATATCACTCCCGAAGAGGATACCTCTACCGTTGCCACCACCATCAGCAGTGACAGCAATAGTGATACTGAAGACACAGTTTCCATCTCTGCCGATGCGCTG
This sequence comes from Shewanella sp. 4t3-1-2LB, assembly GCF_017368415.1. Lineage (NCBI taxonomy): Bacteria > Pseudomonadati > Pseudomonadota > Gammaproteobacteria > Alteromonadales > Shewanellaceae > Shewanella > Shewanella sp. 4t3-1-2LB. The sequence continues at coordinate 2,322 of NZ_JAFNJD010000035.1, read as the reverse complement.
AAAGCATTGTCATCCGATAACGGTGCCACACTGCATAACAATGCCACCCAGACAAAAGCTAGCGCCGCGGATAACAGTAAAGAAGATGATTCCGATCCTGTCGCCAGAATCGACAAACAGATTGAAGAGTTAAAACAGCAACTGAAGGAACTGCAGCAACAGTTGCAAGATCTGCAGGGAGATAACTCCAAACAAGCTGATGATCAACGAAAGCAACTGCAGGCAGAGATGGGAATGATCAGCGGCCAGATTACCATGCTAAGTAACCAGAAAGCCAAGCTCGAAAATCAGAAAAGCAGCGACAGCTAATCTCTCTTAGGCAACCAGCATCTCCGGCGGCCATTGATGGCGATGCTGGCTGAATGGTAGTTACTAAAAACCAAGGGTGAACCAAGACTGATAGGCAAGTAATGCAAATGGTAGCAACAATCTACCGTAATGCTTACCGCCTGCGGTGCTTGTTCGCTAATGAGATAAGACTCAGAGGAAAGAAATAGTAGCTGAACTATTTTCACTGCCTAAATAGCTGTTCCTAATTGCGCTTCACCCGAGGAATAGAGGTTATTCCGATAAGTCGACCCTCCGCGTCAGGGATGGCGCGGTGGAGCCCCATGGACGGGTTTATGCGTGTCGACGTTGGGAATGGCCTCTGTGATCTGGTATTGAGAACACTTATTTAGATAACACCGAGGGGGAAATAACAGCTTGCCGCTAGGCTCTCACCAAGAACCGTGATTTGTTCGAATTACACTATTTCATTTCTGTAAATGGCGCGTCACGATTTGGGTCGCCGCCGCTAACACATCTTTGCGGGCTTTAGCATCCTGTTGCTGCTGGGTAAAATAGGTCACTAAGATCAGCGGTGCATGGGCTTCTGGCCAGATGATGGCAATGTCATTTGTCGTACCATATTCCCCACTACCCGTTTTATCGCCTACAACCCAAGACGGAGGCAACCCGGCGCGAATGCTGGCGGCACCGGTTGTATTACCTTTCAGCCATTCAACCAGTTGCAGACGCTGCGGAGCTGCAAGCACGGAGCCTAATGTCAGTTGCCGCAGACTTTGAGCCATAGCCAAAGGCGACGTGCTATCTCGCTCATCGCCTGGAATAGCCGTATTGAGTTCAGGCTCGATACGATCCAGACGAAACACCGGGTCACCAATGCCACGGGCAAACTGTGTCACACGCGCCGTGCCGCCAAGCAAACTCAGCAATTTATTCATCGCGGTATTGTCGCTGTACTGCAGCGCCGCAGCACTTAGTTCAGCCACGGTCATCTCTGAATTGACATGCTTTTCTGTGACTGGATTATAGTTCACCAAATCTGTTGGTTTTATCGCCAGCTTGTGTGTCAATAACGTCTGTTGCTGCTCACTTTGTTTTAAGACCGCCGCAACAACCATCACCTTGCTGGTACTGCACATCGGAAACCGTTCATCAGCGCGATAGAGCAGTTGTGCGTTAGTGCCGGTATCAATCAGCGCTACACCTAAACGCCCACCTGTTGCCGCCTCAAGAGCAGAAAGCTGCTGCTGAATCGCCTGCTGGGGAAGGTTTTGTGCTCTTATCGACACAGAGCTTATTAACAAAGCAACAGCGGCTAACATGGCCAACGTTTTATTCAAGCTGATTTTTTCCATTACATTTCTCTTTTAATACTAAAGGGTTATTGTCCGTAACGACACCTAAGCTTATTGGCGCTAGCGCAGTTATACAGACATTCACCTGAATGAACGCTTACTGCTTGGGAGCTGTTCCACCCAACCTGATAATGACGGTGTTTTGTGGAGCTACTGCCATTTTGCTGGTAATGCACTCAGCACGGCTACGGAGAAATATCCTCAAGGAAGCCCTTTATACTGAATATGTAATGGCATTTTGACCGTTATTTTCGCATAGCGGATTTGGTAGCAAAGATAACAATGCCCAGCCCCAAAACCACCATCAAAACTAACACGCTGATAATAGTGGTCGCAGACATATTGATTGTCGCTGCACCACGGTTTGGCATCGCCATTTCGAGCAGCGACAGCAGTGTCAGAGGAATAGCTAGGATGAGTCCGCTAACTTCTATCACGAATAATGCACGAGGCATCTTATCTGGCGAGATCGGAAATATTTTGCCTAAATCCAGTGCATATACCAAAAAAAACGAGATGCCACATATCACCGATATCACAGCCACACCACTACCAGGGTGGGATCATACTTTGTTAACAGCATGGAACTTATCAGTATCAGCATGATCTGAGAAGGCATGTTATTCTACTCAGCCTAATCCATGTCCTTGTTTGACCATTTGAAACTCATTGAAGACCC